>NZ_JBCNFP010000040.1:0-51648 GCF_050481165.1 Paenibacillus cisolokensis | reverse complement strand
CGCACTTTCGAAATTCAGGTTCATGATCACCGACAAAAACAAAAATCCGGAGCGGACGATCAAATGGATCGACTTCTGGTACGGGGAGGAAGGGGCGAACTTCGGATTTTTCGGCAAGGAAGGCGTAACCTACAATATCGTCGACGGCAAGCCGAAATATATCGATGAAATCGCCAATTACGAAGGCGGCCAGCAGCTCGGCGCGCTGCAGTACGTCGACAACGTGTACGGCGGCTATTACCCGTACCTGGAGCCGGATGCCGAAATGCGCCGCACCGTCAAAGGGATGACGATGATGGACGAATTCCGCCAGACGCCGGAGGACGCCGAGAAATACGCGACGGCCGAGCGCTGGCCGAGATTCATGCCGTCCGCCGAGGAAAGCGCGGAGCTGATCCCGATTTTGACGGACATCAACCAGTACATCTCGGAAGCCCGCGTCAAATTCGTCACCGGCGAATGGGATATCAACGGCGCGCAGTGGGACGATTATGTCAAGACGCTGAATCAGATGGGCGCCGAGCGCTATCTCGAAATCAAGAAAGGACAATACGAGCGTTACGCCAACTCGTAACGGGACGGACAGCCGCCGCGGTCGCGCACCGGGCGGCTTTCGTTTTCATGACCGCGAGAGACGGGCGTCGGTGAAATGACGGTTTGCGGATATATAACCGGAGCGCCGAGCATAGCGATATAACGGTTGCGGATTTATAACCGGAGCGCGTGGCACGGTGAAATGACGGTTGCGGAAATCGCGAAGGCGTGTTATTGTGAATGTGTAAACGTTATCCTACAGGCGACAGAACCGAAAGGCAGATTGTGATGCAATCGATAACGATCAAGGACGTAGCCCGCGAAGCCGGCGTGTCGACCGCCACCGTATCCCGGGTGCTGAACCGGAACGGTTACGTCAGCCATGAAGTGCGGCAGCAGGTATTGGCCGTCGTCAAGCGGCTCAATTATCAGCCGAACGCGCTGGCCCGCAGCCTGAAGCAGGAGCGGACAAGGACGGTCGGCATGGTGCTGCCGGACATGACCAATCCCTATTTTATGGCTGTGGCGCGTACGATTCAGCGGCGTCTGCTCGCGCACGGATACCGGCTGTTCTATATGGATTGCGACGAGGACGCCGAACGCGAGCGCGAGGCGATTCGCGTGCTGCAGGAAATGCGGACCGAAGCGGTCATTCTGGCGGGCACCGGCGGCAATGCCGACGCGGTCGCCCGGATGATCGAAGCCGGCCGAACGGTCGTGCTGATCGACCGGACGATCGACGGGATTCGCGCCGATGCCGTAACCGACGACAACGCGGGCGCCGCGGACGAAGCGGCGGCCCATCTGCTCGGCAAGTACGGCCCCCGCTTCGGGATCATTACCGGACCGCGAAGCACGAGCACGTCGCGCGAACGTGCGGCCGGCGTGAAGCGGGCGTTGGAACGGGCAGGCTGTCCGTCCGATCCCGCGCTGTGGTACGAAGGCGACTACACCCGGCGTGCGGGTATGGAAGCGGGGCATTATTTTCTCGGTATGAACGAGCCGCCGCTTGCCGTGTTCTCGTTCAATAACGAGATGACCTACGGCTTCTATCTCGCGATGAAGCAGCGCGGCCTGCCGCTTGACGCGCTTGAAGTCGTATCGTTCGGGGAGCTGGACGCCGCCCCGCTGTTCGAAAACCGGCTGTCGGTCATCCGCCAGCATCCCGACCAAATCGGCGAAGCGGCGGCGGACATCGTCGTCAGCCGTCTGGAAGGCGGAGCGGAGGGCGAGCCCGTGCAGCGGGTAATTATGCCGGCGCTCGAGACGGCTTCCCGCTGAAGAGCGGCATGATGCAACGAAAGGCCGAGTGGCTGAAAAGCCATTTGGCAGCGCTTTGATGTAAACGGTAACACAAGGCGGAGCGATTGCGGAGAAAGGTGCGGGGCGAAGCGTCATGCGGACGGCTTTTCGCGCCGTCTTCTACGCCGGCATCTGTGTCGGCTTCTGAGTCGGCAGTCCCGGCCCCGGCTACGACGCCGGCTTGTGCGCCGGCTGTCCTGGCCCCGGCTGCGACGCCGGCATCTGTGTCGACATCTGAGTCGGCTTTCCGCGCCGGCTTCTGCACCGGCTTCCAGGCCGGCATCTGTATCGGCAGTCCAGACCCGGTCGTTCGCCACTTCGCCATCCCTCTTGTGTAATCGTTAACATATCAATCCTAATCCATGGTTTGGAGGTTGCGACTATGATCAAGAAGCATATTGGCAATCGGCTTGTCGGCGACATGCCCAAGATCGGCATTCGTCCGATCGTGGACGGGCGCAGAGGCGGAATCCGGGAATCGCTGGAAGAGGTAACGATGAACATGGCGCGCGCCGTCGCGGAGCTGCTCTCTTCGCGGCTGCGCCACTCGAACGGCTTGCCGGTGGAATGCGTCGTGGCCGACACCTGCATCGGCGGCGTTGCGGAGGCGGCGCAGACGGCGGCCAAGTTCGAGCGGGAAGGCGTCGGCGTGTCCATCTCGGTAACGCCGTCCTGGTGTTACCCGCTGGAGACGATCGACACGCATCCGACGATGCCCAAAGCGATCTGGGGATTTAACGGCACGGAACGGCCCGGCGCCGTCTATCTGGCGGCCGCGAATTCGGCCCATAACCAGAAAGGGCTGCCAACCTTCAGCATCTACGGCCGCGATGTGCAGGATATGGGCGATACGACGATTCCGGCCGACGTGGAGGAGAAGCTGCTGCGCTTTGCCAAGGCGGCGCTTGCCGTCGCCACGATGAAGGGCAAATCTTACCTGTCCCTCGGCTCCGTGTCGATGGGCATCGCGGGATGCATCGCCGACGAACCGTTCTTCCAGCGGTACCTCGGCATGCGCAACGAATACGTCGACATGTCGGAGTTCGTCCGCCGCATCGAGCGCGGCATCTATGATGCCGAGGAATTCGAACGTGCGCTGGCATGGGCGAAAGCGAACTGCCAGCCGGGCCAGGACGTCAATTCGCCGCATCTGAAGCGGAGCGACGAGCAGAAAGAGCGGGATTGGGAAACGGTTGTCAAAATGGCGCTGATCGCCCGCGACCTGATGGTCGGCAACCCGAAGCTGGCCGAGATGGGCTACGGCGAGGAGGCGCTCGGCCGCAACGCGATCGCCGCAGGCTTCCAGGGACAGCGCCAGTGGACCGACCATTTCCCGACAGGCGACTTCATGGAAGCGATTCTGTCTTCCTCCTTCGACTGGAACGGCATTCGGGAGCCTTACATTTTATCTACCGAAAACGATACGTTGAACGCGGTTACGATGCTGTTCGGGCATCTGCTGACCGACGCGGCGCAAATTTTCGCCGACGTGCGCACATACTGGAGTCCTGAGGCGGTCAAGCGGGTAACGGGCAAACAGCTCGAAGGGCGCGCCGCCGGCGGCGTCATTCATCTGATCAACTCCGGACCGGCCGCGCTCGACGGCACCGGCTGCATGACGAAGAACGGCGAACCGGCGATGAAGCCGTTCTGGGAAATTGAGGAGCATGAAGTCGAGGCGTGTCTGAAGGCGACGAAATGGTGCCCGGCGGTCGATTTCTTCCGCGGAGGCGGCTTCTCCACCGATTTCCTGACCAAAGGCGGCATGCCGGTGACGATGGCCCGCATCAATCTGATTCACGGTCTGGGCCCTGTGCTGCAACTGGCCGAAGGCTATACGGTCGATCTGCCGGAGGACATCCATGATGCGCTCGACAAGCGGACCGATCCGACGTGGCCGACGACATGGTTCGTGCCGAACTTGACCGGAACAGGCGCGTTCCGCGACGTCTATTCCGTCATGGCGACCTGGGGCTCGAACCATTGTGCGCTCAGCTACGGGCATATCGGCGCGGATCTGATCACGCTCGCCGCCATGCTGCGCATTCCGGTCAGCATGCATAACGTATCCGCTGACCGCATCTTCCGCCCGAGCCTGTGGTCGGCCTTCGGCACGTCCGATCCCGAATCGGCCGACTATCGCGCCTGCGCCCAGCTCGGACCGCTGTACGGCTGAACCGGATACCTTCATCTCCGCATCCCGTTTCTCCGGCACAGGAGAAACGGGATGCTTTATCCTCGTACGAACCGGGGCGCCGTCAGGCGCCTTTTTCTTCGATAACATGCGGCTTCGGCGTGCGGCTTACGCTGCGCTTGCCGTCGATGCTGACGGGCACCTCGCCGACAATGGTGACTCTGCGCACGACGCGATGCTGGTTGCCGTAATCGTTGATCGCATAGTGCTGGGTGGCCCGATTGTCCCATATGACGACATCGCCGACTTCCCAATGCCAGCGGACCGTATTTTCCAATCGGGTAACATAATCCTGCAGAATGGCATAAAGCCGGGCCGAATCGGCTTGCGGCAAACCTAAAATCCGTTTTACAAAGTGGCCGAGCACCAATGTTCGTTCCCCGGTTTCCGGATGGACCCGCACCACCGGATGCTCGGTCTCGTATATCGTCGAAGCGAATACTTCCTTGTGCCGGCGCAGCGCATCTTCCGACGGCTGCAAATGGCGCGCCGCATAATCGTAATCGTTCGTGTGCAGCGCCCACAGTCCGTCGGCCAAGCTGCGCAGACTGGGAGGGAGATGCTCGTAGGCGGCTGCAGTATTGGCCCAGACGGTATCGCCGCCTGCTTCGGGAACGACAACCGCCCGGAGAATGGATGCCTTGGGGTAAGCGTCGATGAACGTGACATCCGTATGCCAGGAATCCGCGCGTCCTCCGCCATGAGACGAATCGAGCTCCATAATATAATCCGTTCCCTGTCTGACAGGCACTGTCGGGTGGGCGATCGGCTCGCCGAACAGCCGGGCGAATGCTTCCTGCGATGCGTCGTCCAGATGATGCTGTCCGCGGAAAAACAACACTTTATATTTCAGCAATGCTTCCCGAATCTTGTTCAATTCCGCAGCCGGCAAATCCGCCGAAAGACGGATGCCCCTGATTTCCGCGCCGATTCTGCCGGCCACAGGGTGAATGCTGAACGGTAATGCGCCTCGATCGTTCACAGCAGTTTCGCTCATAAAAAATACCTCCCATACAAAATTATAGTAAAGACCCGATTCCGGCGAACAAAGCGGACTAACGGGCCGTTTACCCGTACCCCGGACCGACCGCCAACGAAAAAACGCCATACTCGGCCGAAAGATTCCTGCCGGACATGGCGTCTCTAGTGGTCTAGTCAACACACGTTAAATCACATTAAACAACTCGGATATATAGAATTAATCACATCATACTTTTGCGAACTTTTGGCGTCAATACTTTTTTCAAAAAATTTTTGTGTTGACATTTGCCGCGGATGACGTAATATAATTCATTGTAATCAAATCGGATTAATAAAAAACTATCATATTCCGTCGACCGGTTTACTGGAGACACAGCCGCAGCTTGCCATGCTGCCTGTGTCTTTTTTTGTTTTAGGAGGGGAGCGAAACGATGTCCTGGTGGGGATATGTCTGGCGTCGCCGGTACTTGTATTTGATGATTGTGCCGGCGATCGCATACTATGCCATTTTTCATTATCTTCCGTTGTACGGGGCGATCATTGCGTTTAAAGATTTCAATATTACGAAAGGGATCAT
Organism: Paenibacillus cisolokensis; assembly: GCF_050481165.1. Lineage (NCBI taxonomy): Bacteria > Bacillati > Bacillota > Bacilli > Caryophanales > Paenibacillaceae > Paenibacillus > Paenibacillus cisolokensis. The sequence continues at coordinate 46,060 of NZ_JBCNFP010000040.1, read as the reverse complement.
CGGAAGTTCGTGGGCGGGATTTCGGCATTTCGAATATTTATTTTCACTGGACAAGTTTTGGCAGGTGATCGGCAATACGATTATCATCAGCCTGAACCGGCTCGTTTTCGGGTTCCCTTTTCCGCTGATCGTCGCGCTGCTTCTGAATGAAGTACGGCTGGCGGTGTTCAAGAAAACCGTGCAAACCGTCATTTATCTCCCTCACTTCATCTCGTGGGTCATTCTCGGAGGCTTGATGGTCAACTTGTTGACGATCGACAACGGAGTCGTCAACAACGTGATTCGCGCCTTGGGCGGAACGCCCGTCGGATTTATGAGCGATGAATCGGTATTTCGCCAAACGCTCGTCTTTTCGATGATCTGGAAGGAGTTCGGCTGGAATTCCATCATCTATATGGCGGCATTGGCGGGCGTAAGTCCGCATTTGTACGAGGCCGCGATGATCGACGGGGCGAACCGATGGCGCCGCATGCTTCATATTACGCTGCCGTGTATTCGCAACACGATTATCATTTTGCTTATTCTCATGCTGGGCGGCATCATGGAAGCCGGCTTCGAGCAAATTTTCGTGCTGTACCACCCGGGCGTCTATTCGGTGGCGGACATCATCGATACGTACGTTTACCGGACAGGTCTGTCGGAAGGAAGATTCAGTCTGGCGGCGGCGGTCGGGCTGTTCAAGTCGATGATCAATTTCGCGCTGCTGCTTATCGCCAACAAGCTGGCCAGAATGATGGGCGAACAAGGTGTCTATTAGGAGGGATGCGCAGATGAGACCAAGAGGCGCTGCCAGTCTGGTGTTCGATACGGCCAACTATATCTTTCTCGCTCTTCTCGGCTTTCTCACCTTGTATCCGTTCTGGGATACGCTGATCGTGTCGATTATTCCGATGGGCGAATATTTGAAGTCGAGCGTTCATCTGTGGCCTGAAACCGTTACGTTCGAAGCTTACGCCTATTTGCTGTCCATGGGAGAGCTGTGGAAGTCGTACTCGGTCACGATTACGATAACCGCTGTCGGTACGCTTATCAATATGATTTTGACGATACTGGCCGCATATGCGCTGTCGAAAACCGAACTGAAGGGCCACCGGGTCATCATGTTTCTCATTTTGTTTACGATGCTGTTCAGCGGCGGCATCATCCCCACTTACATCATCATTAAAAATTTGGGCCTGATGAATTCGCTGTGGGCGCTCATGATCCCGAACGCTCTGAATACGTACAACCTGATCGTGATGAGAAGTTTTTTCGGCTCCATTCCCGCCGGTCTGGAAGATTCGGCCAAAATAGACGGGTGCAACGAACTGGGGGTGCTGTTCCGGATCGTGATCCCGCTGTCCATGCCCGGGATTGCGACGATCGCCCTGTTTTATGCCGTCGCCCACTGGAATGAGTTTTTTCACGCCGTATTCTATATCACCGACAAAAATTTGTGGCCGTTGCAGTTGTTTCTCAGAGGCATGCTGTTTGAAAATGAATCGGCTTATTCAGGCGGCGGGGACAGTCCTTTTCTGCTGGGTCCGGCCATTAAGATGGCCACGGTCATGATCGCGACGATCCCTGTCATGCTCGTCTATCCGTTCTTTCAAAAATATTTCGCCAAGGGCGCATTGCTCGGGGCTGTGAAAGAATGACAGCGGAGCGGCTTAAGGCCTAAACTTTTCGGGAGGCGATAATGAGATGAAAAAGTCGGTGTGGTGGATGATGGTTGCGGCGGCGATTTTGCTGGCGTCATGCTCGGGCAAAGGGGGCGGGATTTCGGGCGGGAACGAGGAGGGCATCGTCGAACTGACTTATTTGACGACAGGCGACCAGGCGGCCAAACCGCTGCAGCCGGGCGACCGGATTATTGCGGAAATCAACAATCGGCTCGGCATCCGATTGAACGTGCAGATCGTTCCGGAAGGAGCGGTGGACAAAATCAACGCGGCGTTTGCATCCGGCGATTTGCCCGACGTCGTGACGACGAAGTTTCCGGCCGAATCCGTCTCCCAATGGATCAGCGAAGGCATCATGATCCCGATTGATGATTATCTGGATGCGATGCCCACGGTGAAGCAAAAGCTGGAAAACGGACTGCAGTGGACGGCGATAGACGGCAAATATTACGGGTATCCGTTCATTAGTCAAACCGACAAATCCAATTATACGATCAATTCAGAGCGGATTGGCTGGAGAAGCTGGGCATTGAGCCTCCGACGACGCTGGACGAATTTTACGAAGCCTTGAAGGCGGTAACGACGCAGGACCCCGACGGCAACGGCAAGGACGATACATACGGATTTTCGACGAACAAACCGAATCCCGGAGAGACGTTCAATGCATTTCAATTCGTCTTCTTCGCGTACGGCTTGCCGTATGCCGACTGGGCGCTGGACGAGCAGGGCAAGGTCATTCCGATTTTCGAACATCCCGCCTTCCGGCAAGGGATGGCGTACTTGCGGAAATTGATGGAGGAGAAGCTGATCGAACCGGAGTTTATGGTGAACGACCGGCCGATGAAAGAACAGAAATTTTTCCAGGGGAAAATCGGATTTATGGAAGGGCCGCTTTTCAGACATGTGAGCAGAATCGAGGGCGGACTGCAGAAAGTGAACCCGGAAGGGAAATTGGGCTGGACGGCGCCGCCGGCCGGACCGGACGGCAAGCGGGGCATGCCGGTCAAGCCGAAAGGCGGACTGCTGACATCGATTACGAGCGCTTCGAAGCATCCCGAAAAAGCTGCCGAGCTGATCGAGTTTCTGCTCTCGAAGGAAGGCCGCGATCTGCTGCAGCTAGGTATCGAGGGCATTCACTACACCGGAGAAGGCGATCAAATCGTGTACAACGAGGCGGAGCGGGAAAAGGACGGATTCGCCGCCAACGGCTGGGCCCATCCGCTGGCTTGGGGAAACGTCACCTGGCCGATCGACGAAAATTATTTGCCGCTGATCGAGCCTCAGCGGGAGCGGGCGCAGCAATCCGTGCAGCTCGCTTCCCAATATATTATGCCGAATCTCGTCAACAAGAAGACCGAAGCGGAAATTCGGTACAGCTCCGTATTGAACGACATTTACAATCAATATTTCCTGGATATGCTGAGCGGGAAAAAAGATATCGATACGGGGATCGAAGAGCTGTCGCGCAAATGGCGGGAGCAAGGCGGAGACGAAATATTGAAGGAAGTGAGCGAAGCCTATGAAAGCGGGCAATAACGAGCAACGACAAGGCTGCCGGTCCAAGTGTGCCGGCAGCCTTGTCGTTTGCGCATTAAGACTAGCCAATGGAGCGGACGCACGCTATAATGGTTTTGTACATCTTAGAAACAGGTATGATACATGTTTATGTTTTTTCATTTCGTTCGGGGAGGTGACGGCAGGCACCCGCTCGTTTTCAAAGGTTTTGTAAAGCTGTGGCGAGCGCATCGAGAATCGACTCATGTTTCCGTTGCATCATCTATTCCATAACGGGAGGGAAGAATTGTGAGCTTATCGTTTCGACGTTCGCTTTGCATTGTGATCTGCTTTGTACTGACGGCCACCGTTCAACCGGCCGTATCGTCCGGGACCGCCTCGGCCGAGCTGCCGGGGGCGGACTTTACGATGCCGGACACGACGGTATACCGGTTCGGCAGCGTTCCCCCGGGCGAGCCTGCGGTTACGCTTGTCGGCGATCCGGACGCGGCTCCGCGGGTGACGAATGCCGCCAGCGGCGTCAAAATCGCATCGACGTTGACGGAGAATGCGCGAACCTTCGAATTTCACGTCCCCCGCGCAGGCACGTATATGCTCAAGCTCGGCGGCATGACCGCTACCGACGGCGGCACCGCCGAAGTGAGCGTCGACGGGGTGGCGGCCGGGCGGTACGGTTTTTACAGCGTGACGGGGCAATATCCGCGTCCCGATCAATATATCGGGCAGCTGCCCCTCGACGAAGGCGTCCATACGTTAACGCTGACGGTGAAACACGCGGGCAATGCCGCCGGCAACGGAACGGGGACGTCGATGTATCCGGCCCGGCTGACGCTGACCGATCTGGATGCGGTAACGAACAGCAAGCAGCGCCGGACGTTCTTTACCGACGAGAAGCTGGCTGCGGCCCGGCAGAACGTGCAGCAATACGATTGGGCGGCTGACATGCGGGACAGCGTGCTGGCCAAGGCGGACGAGTATGTCGCCCTCGGCTACGAAGGGCTGTGGCGCCTCGTGCCGACCCAGGCGATTCCGCGCAGCTACAATACGAACCAGCTGACCGGCAACTTCAGCCCGGTTTCCGGCGATCTGAAGAGCTACGGCAACTATCCGTGGCAGGCCGATCCGCTGAACGAGCCGTGGAAAATCGTTGATCCCGCCAGCGGCTACAAGTTCCCGACGAACGATTTTGCCGCCTATTACGAGAGCGGACTCGATGCGCACGGCAATTTCGATCCGGCGCTGGCCGACCGCAGCCTGCTGGTCAACACGCTGTATCCGGAGAAAGGTCCGACCTGGGGTGTGGACGACGGATACGGCTGGGTCGACCCGGAAACGAACAGGCGGTACACGTTCGTCGCCTATTACGCCCACTGGTTTTCCTGGTATGGCGGGACGGCCGTCATTTATTCGGCGCTGAACAGTCTGCAGAACGCTTATATTTATACCGGTGACGAGAAGTACGCCAAAGCGGGGGCCGTCTTGCTCGACCGCATTGCAGACGTCTATCCGTCGATGGATGTCGCCGAATTCAGCAACGCGATATACGTCAATTCCCACGGCGGAACGGGCGACGGCAAAATCGTCGGTTCGATATGGGAAACCTCGCTCGTCAAAATGTTTATTACCGCTTACGATGCCTTCTTTACCGCCTTCGACGATCCCGAGGTCATCGCGTTTTTGCAGGACAAAGGACAGCAATACGGCTTGCCGCTCAAGCAGAGCGGCGCCGGGATCCGCCGCAACATCGAAGACGGCATATTGCGGCAGGTCGCGCCGGGCATGTACTGGGACCAGATTCGCGGCAATAACGGGTTCCACCAGAGCGCCGTCGCGATGGCGGCCGTCGTCCACGATACGCTGCCGGAAACGAAATATTGGCTCGATTTCGTCTTTCAGCCGGGCTCGTTCGTGAACACGATTCCGCGCCGGGTCACCGGGGGGAATGTGCTGTTCAGCCTCGTGAACGACATCGACCGCGACGGTCACGGCAACGAGGCGGCGCCGGGCTACAACCGGCTCTGGATTGGCAGCTATCTGTCGGTGGCGGACGCGCTGGACGGCTATGACAAATACCCGGCAGCCGACCTGTACCGGAATGTGAAGTTCCGCAAAATGTTCCAGGCGATGTACCCGCTCATCATGCTCGGCAAATATACGCCTTCGATCGGGGACAGCGGAACGACCGGCCAGCCCGGCATGATGGTCGACAAAGCCCAGTCGATCAAAGCGTTCGAGAAGTTCGGAGATCCCGTCTTCGCGCAGCTTGCCTATATCCTCAACGGCAATACGGCGGAGGGCATCCATTCGGACGTGTACACCGCCGATCCGGACAAGGTCGCCCGCGATATCGAAGCGGTAATCGCGGAATACGGGCCGCTCGATCTGGACAGCGCCAATTTGACCGGTTACGGGCTCGCCGCGCTTCGGGACGGCGCAGCGGACGGCGGCTCGGATACGAGACGCGCCTTGTGGATGTATTACGGCCGCACCAGCGGCCACGGCCACCGCGACGCGCTCAATCTCGGCCTGTACGGCTTCGGTCTCGATCTGATGCCGGATCTCGGCTATCCCGAGCAAGCGAACGCCACCGACGTCAACCGCTTCGAATGGGTGCAAAATACGATCAGCCACAATACGGTCATAGTCGACAGGCAGAAGCAGTCGGCAGCGTGGGACGGCAAGCCGCTCCACTATGACGACGGCGGGATGGTGAAGCTGATCGACGTCGAAGCGCCCGGCGCTTACCCGCAGACGGAACGGTACAGGCGGACGTCGGCGCTTGTCAAGGCCGACGGCGAACATTCGTATGCGGTCGATTTCTTCCGCGTCAAAGGCGGCAGCGAGCATCACTTCAGCTTTCACGCGGCCGAAGGGGCCGTCACGACCGAAGGGCTCGATCTGACCGCGCAGCCGACGGGCACCTATGCCGGCCCCGATGTGCCGTTCGGGCAGCGCCCGGCGGACGACAGCGTCACCGGAAGCGGCTATACGGGACCGGGATTCCACTGGTTGAAAAACGTGCAGCGCGACGATCAGCCGGACGGCGCGTTCAGCGTCGATTACGATATCGTCGACACGTGGAACGCGACGCCGGGCGACGACGACGTGCACGTGCGCCTGACGATGCTCGGCGACGCCGACGAAGTCGCCCTCGCGGACGGCGTGCCCCCGCAGAACAAGCCCGGCAATCCGGAAAGCGTCAAGTACGTCATCGTGCGCCGCAGCGGCGACCAATTGGACAGCACGTTCACCTCGGTCATCGAGCCGTATAAAGACGCTCGTTTCGTCAGCGGCATCGAGGAAGCGGCCGTGACGACCGCGGAAGGCGCCCCCGTATCGGACGAAGACGGGGTGCGGGCGGTCAAGGTGCGGCTTGCGAACGGACGCGCCGACTATATCGTCAGCTCGCTCAATCCGGAAGCCGCATATGTGATCGACGGCAAAATCCGCTTCCAGGGCTCGTTCGGCGTCTATGCCGAGAAAGACGAAATACCCGCGTTCACTTATATTCACGACGGCGCATTCATCGGCAAGGAAGGCACGCCGTACGCCAGCGCCGGCACGGCCCGGCTGCAAGGAACGGTCGCCGATTTCACCCGGGAGCTTTCGGTCGACAACAAACTCCAGGTTCAGCTCGATTTGCAAGGCACGGACCCGAACGAGCTTGTCGGTCGGTTCGTCTATGTCCAAAACGACGGGGTGCGCAACGCGGCTTACGAGATCCGGGGCGTCGCACCGCTTGACGGCGGCCGGTACGAACTGGATCTCGGGGACTTGACGCTCATTCGGTCATACGCCAGCGCGACGGATCTGAACGAGGGCTTCGTCTACGACGTCGCCGCAGGCCAGCCGATCGTCATCCCGCTTTCCCGCGAGCAGCTCTATTTGGCGGACACGGCTATCATTTCCTCCAAGACGGTATTGCGCAAAAATGAAACCGTCCATCTGCAGGCGACAGGGACTTACGCGGACGGCAGCGACGCCGATTTGACCGGCGTCAAGATCAAGTGGAAAAGCGATCGTCCGAATATCGCCAACGTCGACGGCAAAGGCCGGCTGAAGGCGCATAACATAGGGACGGCGGTCATTTCCGCGACGGTCGAGGCGGGCGGCGTGTCCCGCACCTCGTCATTATCGATTGCGGTGGAATAAGTCCGCACAACGCCAATAGGGCGGCTCCATCCGCCTGCCCCGGTTTGCGCCGGGGCGGGCTTTTATGGTCGTTGCGGCACTTGACAAAAATACCGGATCAAGGAATAATTAATATATGAATAGTTGTTCATATATTAATATTCAATTCGAAAGGGGCGATCAACGATGCACGGAAGGGATCGTCATCTCCATACGCACGAAGGCAAGCATGCGCCGCATCAACATGCGCACAACGGCAAGCGCGCGCCGCATCTACATGCGCACGACAGTAAGCACGCGCCGCATCACCATGCGCATGACGGTAAGCGCGCGCCGCATCAGCAACACACGCCGCACCGCCATGGCCACGGCCATCACGATCATCACGATCATCACAGCCTTGCAAGGGCGGGGAACAAGAAGGGCCTGACGATCGCGCTGGCCATCACGTCCGTCATCATGCTGCTGGAATTCGTCGGCGGGCTCGTGACGAACAGCCTGGCACTGCTGTCGGACAGCGGACATATGCTGAGCGACGCCGGCTCGCTGGCGCTCAGTCTCGCAGCGATCGGAATGGCGGCCAAAGCCGCGTCGCCGGGCAAGACGTTCGGCTACCACCGGTTCGAAATATTGGCCGCGCTCTTGAACGGCGCGACGCTGTTTCTCGTCGCAGGCTTCATCATGTGGGAGGCATACGGCAGGTTGTTCGATCCGCCCGCGGTGGCAAGCGGCTCGATGGTGCTCGTCGCCGCCATCGGGCTTATGGCCAATCTGGCCAGCGCGTGGTTTCTGATGCGCCAAGGCGACGTCAAGGACAATCTGAACGTGAAAAGCGCCTATCTTCATGTGCTCGGCGACGCGCTCGGCTCGGTCGGGGCGATAGCGGCCGGATTGCTGATGTATGCGTTCGGATGGTATATCGCGGACCCGATCATATCGGCGGCGGTGTCGCTGCTGATCTTGAAGAGCGCTTGGGGGATGATGTCCCGTACCGTTCACGTCCTGATGGAAGGAGCGCCGGACTCGGCAGATCCCGAAGCCGTAAAGCGCGAGCTCGAACGGATCGACGGGGTTCAAGACGTCCACGACCTTCATATCTGGACGATTACGTCGGGGCTTGATTCGTTAACCTGCCATATGCGCATCGGGGAAGAAACGGACGGCCAGCGCGTGCTGCAGCAGGCGCTTGCGCTCGTGGAAGAGCGATTCGGCATCCGCCACTGCGCGATTCAGGTCGAAAGCACCGATATCTGTCATGCGGAGACGAATATTTAACGGCACATCCCATACGGTCGGCTATCGAATAACGGCGCTTCAATCCCCGGTTGTCGTTTCCGTTCCTTTCATCTATGATGAAGTAGAAAATGGACATAAAGGAATGCATTGGTTTAGCGTCGAAGCGAAAGAGACCGTTTTGAAAAAAAGAGAAGAAAGCTTGGGATGGAGGGGATCGGCAATATGGAACACCTGGTGCAAACCGTGATGGAAGCCGCGGCTCGCTGCAGCTGCGGGCGGCACGAGCCGGTCGTCATGAAGCCGATCGTCGTGGAAGCCGGGGCATTGCAGAAAATCGCGCCGTACCTTAAGGCCGAAGGATACCGGGACATCGTGCTTGTGGCCGACAGTCAGACATTCGAAGCGGCCGGACGCACGGTTGCAGAACGGCTGGAAGCGGCCGGCATCCGATGCCGCAACGTCCTTGTCCGGCCCGACGAACAAGGGGATGTCGTCGCCGACGAACGGTCCATCGTGCAGGTCTTGCTGGACGTGTCGCCCGAATCGACCGATCTGCTGATCGCAGCCGGCTCCGGCACCCTGCACGATATCGTCCGCTTCGTCGCGTACCATATGAACAAGCCGTTTCTGTCGGTGCCGACGGCGCCGTCGGTGGACGGTTTCACGTCGAAGGGCGCGCCGGTCATCGTCCGGGGCCGCAAAGTGACCGTTCCGGCGTCCGCCCCTGTGGCCATATTCGCCGATCTGACGGTGCTGGCGTCCGCGCCGCAGCCGATGGTCGCGGCCGGGTTCGGCGACATGCTCGGCAAGTACACGTCGCTGTTCGACTGGTCGTTCTCCGCCCGCATCGCGGGCGAGCCTTACTGCCCGGCGGCGGCGGAACTGACGGCCGGGGCGCTGCAAGCTTGCGTGGAGCATGCGGATGCGATTGCGCAGCGGACGGAGGAAGGCATTCGCACGCTGATGAATGCGCTCATTCAATCGGGGCTGGCGATGCTCATCTTCGGGCAGTCGCATCCGGCTTCGGGCGCGGAGCATCATCTGTCCCATTATTGGGAGATGGAATATTTGCGCCTGGGCCGCAAGCAACTGCTGCACGGCGCCAAAGTCGGCGTCGCCTGCGCGGAAATTTCCGGCCTGTACCATCGCATCGTGCGGGACAACCCGTTTGCGGCAGCGCTTCAGCGCAACGCCGACGAGCTGGGGAACGGAGACGGCGGCAAGCTGGCGGCGATCGGCGAACAGTGGGAGGCGATTCGCAAGCTGGCAGCGGATATTCCGCCGCCCGAACGTCTGCGCGAGCTGCTGCGCAAGGTCGGCGGACCGGCCGACCCGGCGCAGCTTGGCGTGGACGCCAGGCTGCTGGACGCCAGCCTGCGGGAAGCGCATCTTTTGCGCGACCGGTATACGATGCTGAAAGCGTACCATGAACTGGCGGCGCGGCCATAGCGTTCAGGCCGCGGCCGGTCAGGTGACCAGGGACGAGCAGAATTGGCTGATGCTCGTCCCCGTTTTATTTTTGAACATTCGCCCGAATGTATGAACGTCGCTGTACCCGACAAGCCGCGCGATTTCGCCGACGGACAGATTCGTCTGAACGGCCAGCTCCTTCGCTTTCTCGACCCGCACGAACGTCAAATATTCAAACGGCGTCATTCCGTAAATGTGCCGGAACTTCACGATCATGTAATTTCGGCTCAGTCCCGAAACCCGTTCAAGCTCCTCATGCCGGATATTCCGGCCGTAATGCCGGAGAATGTAGTTGCGGACGAGCACGATCTTCGCTTTCGTCTTCTCCTGCACCGGGGTTGCGTTCCGTCCCGAACGGGAGGCGTCAAGCTCGGCAATCGTCTGCAGCAGCAGTCCCTGGCACAGCATCCGGTTGTGGGCGCCTGGCTGATGGTAATGGGCGATCAGGCGCGACAGCCAGCCCTCGACGGGATGTCCCGCATAATTGCCGACGTATCCGCTGCTAAGGCCCAGCAACTCCGGAGAGATGCGCAAGGAGCCGAAATGAAAAAGGATCGAGATGCACAAATAAGGCTCTCCTTCTATCGTGCGGACGGCATGGGGGACATAGGGGGCATGGTATATAAGATCACCTTTTCTCGTCGTATAGCTTTTGCCGTCGACGACGTATTCCGCCGCGCCCTCTTTCACATATTGGAACTGGTGCATGGAGAGCGCCCGGGTGCGAATTTCCCATCCGGCCGGCGCGTTGAACAGATGGGCGAGCGTAATATACGGCGGGAACCCGCATTCTTCCGTCGTTTCGCCCGCTTCTTCGGAGCCGGGCAGGGGAAGACGGTCCGACATGCCTGTCACCCTCCTTCTTTATTTTTGCATACGCTTACAAATTAAAGGATAGCAAGTCGCCGCGTCAATCCGAAAAGTGATTTCGGCAACCGAATTGTTGGTTCATGCTAAATACATCGTGCTCGATAGCCCGTATACTGGATACGACAAGGCGGTACATTTGCGTTTTCGAATGCATTTTCGAAGGGAGAGAGGCTCATGACGGCGCGTCAGACGCATATGCTTGTCGCGGATGCCCGGCAGCAGGAGGTCATTACCGACGAACAGGCGCAATATTTTGTGGAGAACGGATTTCTGGTCATTCGAAATGTGCTGGCCGGCGAAGAGCTGAAGCTCGTGCAGGCGGACATGATGAAATTGTACGAGAAAGGGATGGCCGGCGTCGCGGACGATCCCGATTATATGTACGGCAAAGGCGGCAAGAGCGGCGGGCGCGTGTTGAGGCGGATCGAGTACGTCATCGACAAGAGCGATCCGATGAAGGCGCTGCTCGGACATCCGTTTATCCTTCGGTCGGTGGAGAAACTGCAGGGGCGCAACTTCATCCCGACCTGGGACTCGATGGTGCTGAAGGCGCCGGACGAAGGGATCGCGGTCGACTGGCATCGCGATGCGGCCGTGCCGGAAGGCTGCACCGACCCGCGTCCGATCTTCAACGTCGATTTTTATTTGGACGAAGCCGATCTCCGGACCTGTCTGTGGGTCATTCCCGGAAGCAACCGGTGGTCTGCGGACCGGGCGCGGGAGCGGTGCGCTAGACCCGGTTTTGATACGTCGGATGCAATTCCGGTGCCGATGAATCCGGGGGATGTCATTTTTCACAACATTGAAGTGCTGCACGGCTCGCCGGCGGGAGACGGCAATCCGTTGCGGCGAACGGTATATTGCGAGTTTCGTCCCGGTGAGATCGAGGCGGCGTTCGGACCGCACACGCTCGAATATTTGAGCTGCAAGCAGCAGGTGCTGCTCGCCTGCATCGAACGGCGCAAGCGGATGGCGTACAGCGCGGGGGAGAAACCGTACGAGTATCGCCCGGACGGCGCTTTCGCCATCGCAGAACCGAAGGAGCCGGCGACGTACCGGTATCCGCACGACCGGTATTGGCGGCGGCAGACGGGCGATTGAAGGATGCACGCCGCTCCGATAAGATGATAGCAACAAGTCGCAATCGGGGAGGATGGCCGATGAAGGCAGTAAGCCTGTACGATCCCGAATGGACGGACGGGGATTACCGGTTCCGAATCGACGCCTATTATTACAAGCAGTGGAACGGGTTCAAGATGCCGTTCCATTCGCATCCGACGGCGGAAATGATGTATGTCATATCCGGCCGCTGCACGGTGGAAACCGAGACGGAGAGCGGGACGGAGACGTTCCGGCTGCGCAAGGGCGATTTCATCCTGCTCGACGCGGAGGTTCGCCACCGGCTGCTCGTCGGCGACGATTCGCCGAGCCGGATGCTCAACGTGGAATTCGCGTTCGCGCCGCAGACCGGAGCGGTTCCGACGCTGCGGGCAGCGGCCGCTGCGGAACGGGCGCTCGGGGAGATGCTGGCCGGACGACGTCCGTATATCGTGCTTCGGGATACGAACGACGTGTACCATAATTTGAAAAGCCTCGTCCTGGAGCTTGACGAGACGGGGCGCGAGGACGGCTGGATGGTCCAGCTGCAGATGAGCGAGCTGCTCATTCGCGTGGCCAGGCTGGCCAGGCAGGCCGAGCATGACGGGAAATCGTACGATCCGTACGTTTCCCAAGCGATCCGCTTTATCCGCCAAAACTACGACCGCGACATTCAAATCCGGGATATTGCCGCCTTCGTCAGCTTGCATCCCGGATATTTGCAGCGCATTTTTCGGGAGCGGATGGGCAGGACGCTGACGGACTATTTGACGGAGCTGCGTATCGAGAAGGCGAAAATGCTGCTTAGCCGCACCGATCTGCCGGTGGCCGACATTCCGGAATATATCGGGATCAACAGCCGGGAATATTTCAGCGCGCTGTTCAAGAAGCGGGTCGGCCAGTCGCCGGCGGCGTTCCGGCAGTCCCGGGAAATGTTCGTGCGCTAGCAGGCGAGCGAAAAGTTCGGATTTCTTACGTGGCGGAACGGATAAAGTGACAATTTTGATGACGCTTCCAATCCTTGTGCTGCTACACTTCGGGTAGGGTACGAATCCGTACGATACAAGCGCAGGAGGCGATAAATGCATGTCTTTCAAGGTCGCGTTCATAGGGGCGGGAAGCATCGGTTTTACGCGGGGCCTGCTCCGGGATTTGCTGTCCGTTCCGGAATTCCGGAACATCCGCGTCGCGTTTACGGACATTAACGCGCATAATCTGGATATGGTGACCCAGCTGTGCCAGCGGGATATCCGGGAGAACGGGCTTGCCATCGAAATCGAGCCGACGCTCGACCGGCGCGAAGCGCTGCGGGACGCCAAATATATTTTTTGCGTCGTGCGCATCGGCGGACTTGAGGCGTTCCGCACCGATGTGGAAATCCCATTGAAATACGGCATCGACCAATGCGTCGGCGATACGCTGTGCGCCGGCGGCATTATGTACGGCCAGCGCGGCATCGCCGAAATGCTGAACATCTGCCGGGATATCCGCGAGGTGGCGGCGCCGGATTGCCTGCTGCTCAATTATGCGAATCCGATGGCGATGCTGACCTGGGCGTGCAACAAGTACGGCGGCGTCCGGACGGTCGGCCTCTGTCACGGCGTGCAGGGCGGCCATTGGCAAATCGCGGCGGCGCTAGGGCTGCCCAAGCAGGAGGTCGATATTATTTGCGCCGGTATCAACCACCAGACCTGGTATATCCAGGTGAAGCATAAAGGCGCGGATATGACCGGCAAGCTGCTGGAGGCGTTCGAAAACCATCCCGAATTCAGCAAAACGGAGAAGGTTCGCATCGATATGCTGCGCCGCTTCGGCTATTACAGCACGGAGTCGAACGGCCACTTGAGCGAGTACGTGCCATGGTACCGGAAGCGTCCGGAGGAAATCCGGGACTGGATCGATCTCGGCAGCTGGATCAACGGCGAAACCGGCGGTTATTTGCGCGTCTGCACCGAAGGGCGCAACTGGTTCGAAACGGATTTCCCGAACTGGATGAAAAGTCCGGCCATCGTCTACAAGCCGGAAAACCGCGGCGAAGAACACGGTTCGTACATTATCGAAGGCTTGGAAACCGGGCGGACGTATCGCGGACATTTCAACGTGGTGAACAACGGCATTATTTCCAATCTGCCGGACGATGCCGTCATCGAAGCGCCGGGCTATGTCGACCGCAACGGCATCAACATGCCGCATGTCGGCGATCTGCCGCTCGGCTGCGCGGCCGTCTGCAACGCCAGCATAGCGGTGCAGCGGCTGGCGGTGGAAGCGGCCGTTCGCGGCGACGACCGGCTGCTGCGCCAGGCGATGATGATGGACCCGCTGACCGGCGCGGTATGCAATCCGAAGGAAATATGGCAGATGGTCGACGAGATGCTCGTCGCCCAGGAGCAGTGGCTGCCGCAGTATAAGGACGCGATCGCGCAAGCGAAGGAGCGGCTTGCGTCGGGCAACCTCATCCCGACCCGCCAATACGAAGGCGCCGCAAGGCTGAAGGTGAAGACGATCGAGGAGATGCGTCTTGACCGTGAAGCGGCGTGCAGGAACGCCGGCGAATCGGACAAAGCGAAGGCGAGCGAACGCCGGGCGCAGTAGCGGGGATAAAGCCCGGCGGCGTAACGCTTGCCTGGCGCAAGAAAGGCAACTGCCAAGCCCCGGTTGAACCGGGGCTTGTATCTTCTTGCGTCCGGAGCGCGAAAAAGGCGGGAGGTGCGCAAGCTGACAAACGAAACGAGAGGAGGAAGAGGCGGATGCCTGTACGTGTCCATTCCGGTATAGCCGCCCATCCGGCAGGCTGGGAGATGGCGATGCACGAGCATGGCACGTTCGAAATGTCGGTCGTCCTGGAGGGAAGAGGCGTGTTTCAATGGGATGGCGAGGAAAGAGCGATCGGTCCCGGTCATGTCGTGCTGATTCCCGAACGGCTGCCCCATACTTACCGTTCGGAGACGGCCATTCGTTTCGGCGTGCTGGAGGTATCCGGGATGCCCCGTGAAACATCGCGGCTTGTCCGCCGGCTCGGATGCGGAGACCGCCCGGCGATCCGCCGGCTTCCGCCCGTTATGCTGGAGCAGTACGAAACGCTGTTCCGGCAGTGGCTGCGTACGATTTCCCGGCCGTTGATCGAGGAGGAGCGATTTCTCGCGACCTGGGTCGAGCTGCTTCTTCTCTTCATGCTTCAACAGCATCGGAACGGCGCGGACAACATGTCGGTAGCCGCTTCCGCCGATTATATCCGTTCCAATCTGGCAAGCGATCTTCCCATTGCCGCGCTGGCCCGCCAATGCGGCTTGTCGGAATCGGCCTATCGGGCGCTGTTCAAGGAGATGTTCGGCCTTGCGCCCAAGCCTTATCAGCAGCAATGCCGGCTGGAAGAAGCACGGTGGCTGCTGCGCGCCACCGACCGTTCGATCCAATCGATCGCGGCGCAAGTCGGCTTTGCGGGCGTCCATTCCTTCAGCGCCTGGTTCCAGAAGTTTGCCGGGATGGCCCCTTCCGATTGGCGGAGGAGGCAGCAGGGCAACGAGTAGCGGATTTTCGCGTCAAGCCGCAGGAACAGGACAACCCGGGCGGGCAACCTTTCTTCATGCCGGCATAAGCCGGGGCGTTTCGGTTAAAAGGCATAGCGATTTGAATAAAGACTTCGCCGCCGCTGTCCGGTACACTCGGATCAAGCAAGATCAAGTATGATCACCGGGAGGCGGAGCGAATGGCGAAAGTGAAGATCGGCGAAAGAGAATGGGATACGGACGGCCCGTACATGACGGAGCAGCGGGAGTCGAACGACATTTTGAACGATACGATAGCGCTGCGGGAAAGATTGAAAGAAGACGGGTATTTGTTCATCCGGGGATTTCACGAACGCGGCCATGTGCTCGCCGCCCGCGAGGCGTTCATCGGCAGGCTGGCGGAGCGGGGCAGACTTGCGCCCGGTACGCCGCCGGAGGAGGCGGTCATCGGGCCGGATAACAAGGGGACGTCGTTCCAGGGCAGCCACGATCAGCCGCAGCAGTTGCTCGATCTGGTCCATTCGCCGGGGACGTTCGCGTTCTTCGACCGGCTCCTGGGCGGTGAAACGATGACGTTCGATTACAAATGGGTGCGGGCGGTCGGACACGGCGACTTCACCGGAGCGCATTACGATATCGTTTATATGGGCCGGGGCACGAAAAATTTGTACACGATGTGGACGCCGCTCGGCGACATCCCGTATGAGATGGGCGGTCTCGCCATTCTGGCCGGTTCCGGCCATCTGAATCGGCTGCGCGAGACGTACGGTCAAATGGACGTCGATAAAGACAAGGTGACCGGGTGGTTCACCACCGATCCTCTGGAGCTGATCGAGACGTATGGAGGACGATGGGCGACAGCGGAATATCGGGCCGGAGATGCCGTCATATTCGGCATGTATACGATGCACGGCTCGCTCACCAATCAGACCAACCGCTTCCGTCTCAGCGTCGATACCCGATATCAGCTGCGGTCGGAGCCTGCGGACGAGCGCTGGGTCGGCAGCAATCCGAAAGGGCATTACGCCTGGACGAAAGGCAAGACGGTTACGATGGAAGAAGCCCGCAGGCAATGGGGCGTATGAGACTCCTGAACCGAAATGCATGGAACCAATCTTGCGAAACGCCGGAACGGTCAAACGGCTGTCCGGCTTATCGCCTCATGCTGGCTTGTCGCCAGACATGAGGCGATTTTTTTTACCACATTGCCAAAACTGCCGAAATGTTGCCATTGTGACGTTGTGCCGCCCGGGCGGCCATGTGACGATGAGAGGGGGAGGCCACACGCCGATGGCCGAAAAATGATAGCGCTTGCTTTTTCCGACGCATGCTCTTTACAATACGATTACGATCACGGCACTATTCGACAAATAAAGGTGGCGGCGGGATGATGCCGAGAATCAATTTGTTTACGAAAATGGTAACGCTCATCGTCGTCATGCTCGTACCGATCATGGCGCTTTATTACTATTCCAACAAGACAAGTACGCAAGTACTCGGAACGGAGCTGAACAAGTCGAACACGGAACAGCTGACCTTTTTCCAACATCAGGTGAACACGCAGATCGATCTTTTGACGCTGTGGCCGAATCTGCTCATGCACGATCCCGACATCTCCAGCTTCAAGGACGTATTTCTCGCCAGCGAGTATTTGAATCTCGATACGATTACGCTCGTCAAGCGAATCCAGACGAAACTGAGCATTCAGGAGAACTCGTCGAACTGGGACAGCGAGCTGTTCATCTATTCGCCCTCCTTAAACCGTGTCGTATCCGTCGCGGATGCCCGGCATTACGATACGTGGGAATTAAAGCGGAGGCTGAAGCCCGGCTGGCAAGTGAAGGAGCTGGAAGGAGAGACTGCGGGACGGTATCAGTTCTCCTGGTTCACGGTTTCGCCTTACGCGACCTACAAACGGCCGGAGGATGCCAATCTCATTATCGAGGTGCGATTCGACAGTACGAATATTGTCGATATGCTCGACCGGTTCAAAAGCGACGGACGGCGGGAGCCGGTTTACTATCGCCAGGGGATCGGCGCGATCTACAACCGGACGGCCGACCGCGATCTGGCCGACCGGATCATCGCGGAGCTGGAGCGCGGCGAGCTTCACGACATCGAGAGCCGGACGGTCGAGCTCGATGGCGAGAAATATCTTGTGAACGCGGTGAAGTCCCGCTCGACCGGCTGGCATCTGGTCGACTTCATGCCGCTCTCCGACATCGTACGCCCGATCCGCAAGTCGAACGAACTGTTCACCTTCTCCGTCGCCGGGCTGCTGCTTATGAGCTGTCTGGCCGCCTATTTGATGTACGCACAGGTGCAGGTGCCGTTGAAGCGGCTTGTCGTCGGCTTCCAGAAGCTGAAGAACGGCGACTATTCCGTTCGCATGGTGCCCAAGGGGCGCACCGAGTTCAGCTTCGTGTTCGACCGTTTCAATTCGATGGTGATGCAGATTCAGGAGCTGTTCCAGCATGTGTACTTGGAGAAGATCCATGTCCGGGAAGCTCGGCTGAAACAGCTGCAATCGCAGATCAATCCGCACTTCTTCTACAATTGCTTCTCCTTCATCTCCAGCATGGCGAAGCTGAACAACAACAAGGCTGTCGTGGAAATGTCGCAAAGGCTGGCCAAATATTACCGGTACACGACCCGGCAGGAGCGCGACCTGGTCAAGCTGTCGGAAGAGATCGGCTTCGTCACGAGCTATCTGGACATTCAGAACATGCGGATGCCGCGTCTGCGCTTCGAAGTGAATGTGCCGGAGCGTATGAAGAAGGCGGATATCCCGCCGCTTGTCATCCAGCCGCTCGTCGAGAACGCCGTGCTGCATGGCATAGAACCGCAAGCCGCCGCCGGTTTCATTCGGATTACGGGCCATTGCGGGGAAGACGGCATGCGAATCGTCGTGGAGGACAACGGCAAAGGGATGAGCGTGGAAGCGATGCTGGTATTGCAGTACAAGCTGTCGAAGCCGATGGACCGGGAGATGGGCTGCGGCGTCTGGAATGTCCATCAGCGGATGCAGCTTCGCTTCGGCGGACAGGCGGGACTTTCCTTCGCCGCCTCGCCGCTCGGCGGCTTGAAGGCGACGCTGTACTGGCCGTACGAAGCGAGAGAGGATGCGGCGACGAACGGCGAAACGAATTATCCGGCAAACGGTATGACGAACGTCGGGGAGGAGAAGAAATGATCGATATTATGCTGGTGGACGACGAAACCTACGTTACGGAAAGTCTGGCCAAGACGATTCCCTGGGCCGAGCTGGGCATTCGCCAAGTCATTCAGGCGTCTTCCGCTGCGGAAGCGCTGCTGCTGATGGAGCGGCAGCCGGTCGACATTCTGGTGACCGACATCCGCATGCCGGATATGAGCGGGCTGCAGCTGATCGAGAAGGTGGCGCAGCAGTGGCCTAACGTCCGCTGCATGCTGCTGACCGGCCACTCGGATTTCGAGTACGCGAAGAGGGCGATCCAGCTTCAAGCCTTCGATTATATTCTGAAACCGGTCGATGACGACGAATTCGTTGTCAGTCTGACGAATGCGATCGAATCGCTCAAGGACGAGTGGGAACAGGCAGAGAAGTTCAACAAGCTGGTCTATTACCGCAAAGCCGATATTGCCGTGCTGCGCTCAAGCCTGCTGCGCGACTTGCTGCTTGGCCGCCGTCTTTCCGCCAAGGCGTCTGGCGAAAAACTCGCCTTGTATGAGATTCCGCTGCGCATCGAGGATTCGGCGGTAATGATGCTCATTCAGCTTGGCCGCCGCTTCGCGGAGATGGATCATCATTCGATATCGTTGATGGAATATGCCGTCGGCAACATCGCCGAAGAGGTGTTCGGCGGGCAGTACGATGTATGGCATGGCAAGGCGCCGCACGATTGTCTCGTGCTGATCGCTTCGCTCAAGCCGGAAACGGAGAAGCGGCTCTTGCAGGAGCAGTCGTTCGAGAAGGCGCGCCGCGCGGAACTGGAGGAAGCGGTCAGACTGTTCAGGCGGCACGTCGAAAATTATTTGAAAGGCGACATTTCGCTTGTTATCACGGAATGGTTCACGTTCCCGGACGACGTCTCCGCCGCATATCGTGCCGGGCTCGGCGCCATCGGCACAACGGAGGGAGAGGGAACCGTCTTCCTGGAGGATGCGGCGCATGACCGGCGAACCGCCAGATCGCTCGATGCGCTCTACAAGCCGCCGACGCTCATTCATCTGCTCGAATCGAAGCAATGGGATGCGGCGGGACGGAAGATCGCGGAAGTATTCGACGAACTGGAGAAGAGCGGCGATTCGCGGGAGCATTTGTACGAAGTGTATTTTTCGGTAAGCAATGCCTTCATGTACGTCGTGCACAAGCAGGGACACTATATGCACCAGATCGATCATGCGGGACTTGATCTGCTGGCCGACCCGGGAATCGTGCTTTCCGTCGGCAAGCTGCGGGCATGGGCAGCCGGCATGCTGGAGAAGCTGAGGCGCGAACTGTCCGCAAGCGACAAGCATGCGCGCAGTTATATTGTGTCGAAAGTGCAGGAACTGGTGTCGAGGGACTTGGGCGGGGAGACCTCGGTGAAGACGATTGCCGATCGCGTCTATCTCCATCCCGTCTACTTGTCCAAAATATACAAGGCGGAAACGGGAGAGAGTCTGGGCGACTATATTATCCGGATGCGCATGGAACGCGCGCTTTATCTGCTCAAGCATACGAACAAAAAAATCTATGAAATTACCGCCGAGCTCGGCTACCAGAACCCGCAGTATTTCAGCAAAATGTTCAAAAAACATTACGGCCTTGCGCCCAACGAGTTCCGGGACCCGTAAATGATTATCAAAGGTGCAGAAATGTTCGATTTGTGTCCTATGATCACTAGGCCCCCCTTCCTATAATGAAATGGAAGCAACTAAACCTGATGAAAGGGGGAACACCCGTGAGTACGAAGAACAGAAAACGTTGGATAGCCGGACTTGCCCTTGCCGCAGCATTCGCGGCGGTCGTTGGCTGCTCCGGGAGCGGGAAGAGCGGCGAAGGCGAAACCCCGGCCGGCGCGGCCGGCGGTGAACCGGCCAAAGCAGACAACGAATACAAGGAGAAATACGATCCGCCGGTCACGATTTCTACCGTATGGGGCGTCGATCCGGCACTGACGTTCAAAAACAACGAGACGATCGAGAACAACGTGGCCACCAGATGGGCGCTTGACAAATTCGGAATCGAAATCAAGTCACTATGGTCGGTCACCGATACGAACGGCGCCTTTGCGACCAAATTGAGGCTCGCCATGTCTTCCGGCCAGGAAATGCCGGACATCGTCACGATCGGCGATGCGCTGCTGGCGCAGGACCTGATCGACTCGGGCATCTTCCAGGAGGTAGGGCCGCTGTTCGACAAGTACGCTTCCGAAACGTGGAAGCAGGCGATGGCGCTGGATGAGAATGTCTGGAATCCGTATACGCGGGACGGCAAAAGGATGGGCATTCCGGTGCTCGACTATGCTTACAACCACGATTATTTGCTCTGGATCCGCCAGGACTGGCTGGACGATTTGAAGCTGGAAGCCCCGAAGACGATCGAGGAGCTGGAGGCGGTCATGGAAGCGTTTAAGACGCGCAATCCGGACGGCTTGAAGCCGGGCGAGGTGATTCCGCTCAGCATCGGATTCAAGTCGTCGATGAATACATGGATGGGCGATCCGTCCTGGATCTTCGGCGCTTACGGCACAATCCCGCAGCAGTGGAACGTCGGCGCGGACGGCAAGCTGGAGTACGGATCAATCCATCCGGGCATGAAGCAAGGGCTGCAGAAGTTGAACGAATGGTACGACAAAGGCTACATTCCGAAGGAAGCGGCGCTGTGGGACGAGAACAAGACCTCCGAACCCGCCGTAGCCGGCAAAGCGGGCATCATTCCCGGACCTTACTGGATGAGCGGCTGGCCGTTGCTCGACACGGCCAAGAATGTCGAAGGCGCCGTATGGAAGCCGTATCCGATTCCATCCGGACCTGACGGCAAGGCGGGACGCCACGGCACACACTTCACGAACGGCGTCATTCTGATCAATAAAAACATGAAGCATCCGGAAGCGTTCTTCACCTATCAAAACTACTTGTTCGACAACTTCGCCAATCCGGAAAAGGGCAGCGAATACGATCTGGGGCTGTTCAAAGGCTACGATTACGATCTGGACGAAAACGGCAAACCGCTGCACCTCGACAACATTCCGGGCGGTTACGTCAATTCCATCCGTTATCTGCTCGTCCGCGACGGCGCGCGCATTCCGGACGCCCAGATGAAAGCACTGCTCAATCTGGCCGAAGGCAAAGAGCCGGAAACCCGTCTGGAGAAGGAAGTGAAGAACAACTACGGTCCGGAGACGCCGGCCGCCGCCAAGGTGCTGCTGGAGCAGGAAGACATCTCGATGAAGGATATGTTCACGGGACCGGCAACGAAGACGATGAAGACGAAGATGGACTATCTGAACAAGATTGAGAGTCAGACGTTCAATGAGATTATTTACGGCGAGCAGCCGCCCGAGGCGTTCGACAAATTCGTCGAAACGTGGAAAGCGTCGGGCGGAGAGCAAATCACGAATGAAGTGAACGAATGGTACGACAGCGTCAAGAAATAGGGGAAAAAGAGAAGGCGGCCGTGCGAAGGGCCGCCTTTGCCGGATTATTGGTCAACAGGAGGACCTTTTTCATGAAACAACGGATGCGAAACTGGCCGTTTCATATCATGATTTTGCCGTCGCTTCTTTTTCTGATCGTGTTCAGCTATATCCCGATGGCCGGCATCGTAATGGCATTCCAGGATTTTAAACCGTGGCTCGGCATCGCCGGCTCCGAATGGGTCGGGTGGGACAACTTCCGCTACCTGTTCGAACGGCAAGACAGTGTGCAGGTTATCCTCAATACGCTGATTATCGCCGTACTGAAAATCTTGTTCAACCTGATCGCGCCGTTCACGTTCGCAATCTTCCTTAACGAGTTGCGGCAAATGGCGGTGAAGCGGTTCGTCCAAACGCTCGTCTATTTGCCTCACTTCCTGTCCTGGGTCATTCTCGGGGGCATTCTGGTCGATATTCTCTCAACCGACGGCGGCATCGTCAATCGCGTGCTCGTCGAATGGTTCGGCATCGGACCCGTCTTCTTCCTGGGGGACGGTGACTGGTTCCGGGTAACGGTCATCGTCTCGGACGTCTGGAAAGAGTTCGGTTTCGGCACCGTCGTCTTTCTGGCGGCGCTGGCGAACGTCAATCCGTCGCTGTACGAGGCCGCGGAAACGGACGGAGCGGGCCGGTTCAAGCAGACGCTTCACATTACGATTCCGGCTATGATCCCGATTACGGTCGTCGTCGGCACGCTCGCGCTCGGCAACGTGTTGAATGCCGGGTTCGATCAAATCTTCAATCTGTACAATCCGCTCGTCTATGACAAGGGCGATATTATCGATACATTCGTCTATCGTACCGCAATTCTGAACGGCGAGATGGGCTTCGGCACCGCCATTGGATTGTTCAAGTCGGTCATCGGCATGATTCTGATTCTGATCTCCTACCGGCTGGCCTATAAGTGGGCAGGCTACCGCATATTCTGATCATGGGGTGAGCCACGATGTATTACAAAACGACGTCCTATCGGATATTCAATGCGTTTAATGTCACGTTTCTCGTGCTGCTAGCCGTGCTTTGCGTTATTCCGCTCATCCATGTGATGGCCGTCTCATTCAGTTCCAAGGCGGCGGCCGACGCCAATATGGTCGGGCTGTGGCCGGTGGAGTTTACGCTTGAGGCGTACAAGAAGACGGTCCGCAATCCCGTCTTTCTCCATTCCATATGGGTCTCGGTGCAGCGGACAGTGATCGGGACGGCGTTAACGCTGCTGCTCGCCTTTCTGGCGGCCTATCCGCTCTCGAAGGAGAGCGCGGTGTTCAAAAGCCGGACTTTCTATTCCTGGATCTTCGTTTTCACCATGATCTTCAACGGCGGTCTCGTCCCGTTCTACATCGTCATCCAGAAGCTCGGTCTGATGAACAGCTTCTGGGTGCTCGTCCTGCCGGGCGCGGTCAACGTCTGGCTGACGATTCTGCTGCTCAATTTTTTTCGCGGCGTGCCGAAGGAACTGGAGGAGGCCGCTTTGATCGATGGAGCCGGCCATTTTCGGACGTTGTTTCGAATCTATTTGCCGGTTTCGCTGCCGGCCATTGCCACGCTCGCGCTGTTCAGCATGGTGTTCCATTGGAATTCCTGGTTCGACGGGCTGCTCTATATCAGCGACGCGAAGAAGCAGCCGCTCGCAACCTTCTTGCAGACGGTCATCATTCAACGGGATATGAGCACGATGAGCATGAGCCCCAAGGAACTGGAGCTGTTGTCGCAAACGACGGTGAATGCCGCTCAGATCTTTATCGGAGCGCTCCCGATTCTGCTCGTCTACCCGTTCTTGCAGAAATATTTCGTAAAGGGACTCGTGCTCGGTTCGGTCAAAGGTTGAGGCGAAGACGCAGGCGTGTCAAGGCAAAACGTAAAGGATGAAAGGATGGGGTTACAGATGACGGCGGTATTTCTGAACGGCATGGATGTATCGTTTCTCGACGAAATCGAACAAGCGGGAGGAACGTTCCGCGACGGGGACGAGGTGCGGGATGCGCTGGCCATCCTGCGGGACAACGGAATCAACTCGATCCGGCTGCGCATCTGGAACGACCCGCCCGGCGGTTACTGCAATACGGAGCGCACGCTGGCCATGGCCGAGCGGATCAAGGCGCTGGGCTTGCATTTTCTGCTCGACTTTCACTATTCCGACAAATGGGCGGATCCGGCCAATCAGTGGAAGCCGAGGGCGTGGGAGAAGCTTGGCTTTGACGAGCTGCGGGAAGCGGTCCGGCTGTACACGAAGGAGACGCTGACAGCGCTGAAGGCGCGCGGCGCGCTGCCGGACATGGTGCAGATCGGCAATGAAATTACGCCCGGCATGCTGTGGGACGACGGTCGGGTAGGCGGCGACGATTGGGATACGGACGGGCAGTGGGGAAAATTTACGGAGCTCGTTAAAGCCGGTATCGACGGCGCGAAGGAGGCGGCACCCGATATTAACGTCATGATCCATATCGACCGGGGAGGCGACAATGCGGGGAGCCGCAAGTTTTACGACCGCTTCGAGCAATACGGCGTCCCGTTCGACACGATCGGCTTGTCCTATTATCCATGGTGGCACGGTTCGCTTGACGATTTGCGCTGCAATCTGGACGATCTGGCCGTCCGTTACCGGAAAGACATCATCGTTGTCGAGACGGCCTATCCGTGGACCATCGGCAAGCGGGAAGGACATCCGTTCATCGTCCAATCGGAAGAGCAACTGCACGAAGGCTATCCGGCGACGCCGGAAGGACAGGCCGCTTATATGCGAGATTTCGTCGAGCTGATCAAGCGGACGCCGGAAGGCCGCGGCGTCGGGTTTCATTATTGGGAGCCGTGCTGGATACCGGCGAAGACGGAGTGGTCGGTCGGGCATCCGAATAACTGGGCGAATTTGACGCTGTTCGATTTCACGGGGCGCAAGCTGCCTGCGCTCGAGATCTTTCGGTCCTCCGAAGTCCGTCCGGAGTAACAAAAATGTTATAGCGGCGGCCGGCGCCCACATCGTCGGGCAGTCGGAAGATAGAGGCTTTGGTCCTTGAGTTGTCAAGCGGCCGGAGCCTTTTTGTCGTTTTGAAGTGTTCTCCCCTCCCAGGCTGGCCTTCATTCGTTTGCAGGAATAGGCAAGTTTTACACTGCGCTAACATTTTTCCGGGTTCGCGTTGATACTGAAGACCTATATTTGTAGGAAACGATTGCTTTGACGCTACGGAAGGGGAGATGCGAATGACAGCCGGCGTAATGGACAACCGATCGGTCAACAGCGCTGACGGCGGAGGCGAACTGACCGCAGCGCCTGCGGACATGACAATTCGCGAAAAGGGTGACGGCGCCGAACGAACGCCGTCAGCCGTCCGTATACGCGACTACATCCGCCCGGCGGCGGCGCTTCCGCCTTCGGCATCGTGCCGCGACGCTTTGGCGGTTTTTCGCCGGGACGGGGAGCGGGAGTGCATCGTCGTTTGCACAGCGGAAGGCGAGCCGCTCGGACTGGTGATGCGGAACGGGTTCTTCACGCGGCTTGGCCAGCGGTTCGGGGCGGAGCTGTTCGATGACAAGCCGATCGAGCGGCTCATGAAAGCCGTTTTGCTTACGGCCGACGCCGATTCGCCGCCGCAGACGGTTATCGATGCGGCGCTGCGGCGCGAGGACGGCGCGTTCTATGATTGCGTGCCGGTGACGGAGAACGGACGGCTGGCCGGCGTCCTGTCGGTATCCGATCTTCTGCGCATGTCGCGCGATCTGCAGGAGGAAGCGATCCGCTCGCAAGCTGCGATCGCCCTTCAGGCGGCGAATGGAATGGAGCAAATTTCGGCATCGGTTGGCCGCGTTCTGGAATCCGCCCGGCTCGGCGACGAGCGGTCTGCCGCGATGCTGGAGCTGGCGCGCCAGGGGAAGGACAAGCTGAAGCGGCTGGCCGATATGCATCGGCTGATGGCCGAGCAGGCCGTGCAGCAGGAGAGCCGGATATCCGCTCTGCGCGAGGAAGCGCTGGCCATCGGGAACGTATCCGCCCTTATTCGCGAGCTGACGGAGCACAGCCAGCTGCTCGCTCTTAATGCATCGATCGAAGCAGCCCGCGCGGGAGAGCACGGCAAAGGGTTCGCCGTCGTCGCCGAAGAGATGATGAACTTGGCGAACCGGACGAAGCGTTATGCCGATGAAATCGCGAAGCTGACCGGCGGCATCTCGGCTGCGGTGCGCGACCATGTCGGCTTTTTGCAATCGGAACGGGCCGAAACCGAGGGCAGCGGGAAGCTTGTCCGCGAGGCGGAGGCGCTGTTCGGGCAGCTGTTTCAATCCGCGGAAACGAATCGCGCAAGCACGGGCGAGATCGGGCGGCTCGCCGAATCGTCCCGCTCGGCGGCGGAACGGGCAGGCGAAGGCATGCGGCGGCTGCTTGCGAATTGGTCCGGAAAAGCGTGAAAACAAATTAACAGTAATTTTACATAACCTGAACACTCGATTTACAAACGGCTTGTAATATAGAAGACGTAAGAGCAAGAATAGACAAATCCGGGGAGTGGTAGAGTTGTTGAATCGGAAAATGAGCAAGGGGATCTTGATGCTGGCGATGGCCATGCTGCTCGTGTTCGCTGCGGCGTGCGGAAACGGCGGTTCGGGCGGCGAAACGGGCAATGCGCCGGCCGAATCGGCGAACGGCGCGCAGGAGAACGGCGGAAGCAAGCCGGCCGAAGAGGAAGCGAAATTGTCCGGCGATATTGTAATCGATGGCTCCAGCACGGTCTATCCGCTGACGGAAGCGGCTGCCGAAGAGTTCAACAAAGAGCATCCCGACGTTCGCGTTACGGTCGGCGTATCCGGCACGGGCGGCGGCTTCGAGAAATTCGCGGCCGGCGAAATCGCGATTGCCGACGCATCCCGTCCGATCAAGGACGAAGAAGCGCAAAAAGCGAAAGACGGCGGAGTGGACTTCATCGAGCTGAGCGTCGCCTATGACGGCTTGTCGGTCGTCATCAACAAGGAGAACGACTGGGTCGACCATCTGACGGTCGAGGAACTGAACAAAATTTTCGCCGCGGGCAGCACGGTGAAAACGTGGGCCGATGTGCGCGAAGGGTTCCCGGCCGAGCCGATTACGCTGTTCTCGCCCGGCGCGGATTCCGGCACTTACGATTACTTCAACGAAGCGATTCTGGACAAAAAAGGCATCCGCAACGACGATCTGATCAGCTTCAGCGAAGACGACAACACGCTCGTTCAAGGCGTGGCAGGCAACAAAGGCGGCATCGGCTACTTCGGCTTCGCCTATTTCGAAGAAAATGCCGACAAGCTGAAAGTGGTGCCGATCGAAGCCGGCAACGGTCCGGTCGAACCGACCCTTGAAACGATCAAGAACGGCTCTTATTCGCCGCTTTCCCGCCCGCTCTACATCTATGTCAACAAAGCCGAACTGGAACGTCCGGAAGTGAAAGCCTTCGTACAGTACTATATCGACAATATCGGCAGCATGGCCGCCGAGGTCGGATACGTGCCGCTTCCGGATGAACAATACGCGAAGGAAGCCGCCAAAATCGAAGGCTGACATTCCCGCAGAAAACAGCAAGCTCTTGGAAAATGTGGTGTCTTGCAGGCATCACATTTTTCACGCAACCGATGTTAACGAATTGTAAAGGCAAGGAGTGAGCGACGAAATGTCTATGCCGACTCTTCCGGCAAGCAAGGCGAAGCGGGGCAGGACGGACGCCGGATCGACTTACAGCTTCAAAAACGAAAAGAAAAGCTTGGCCGACACCGTCATGCCCTTGCTCCTTTTTCTCTGTGCAGCCGTGTCGATTTTGACGACGATCGGCATTGTCGTCACGCTGCTTACGGAAACCTACCACTTCTTTCGTGAAATACCGATATTCGAATTTTTGACGGGACGCAAATGGTCGCCGCTCATTCCGCCGGTCAGCTACGGCATTTTGCCGCTGCTGTCGGGTACGCTGCTCATTACGGTGATCGCTTGCGTCGTCGCGATTCCGATCGGCCTCGCGAGCGCCATCTACCTGTCGGAATACGCGCCGTCAAGCGTGCGCCGCGTCGTGAAGCCGATTCTGGAAGTGCTGGCGGGCGTTCCGACGATCGTATACGGATACTTCGCGCTGACGCTCGTCACGCCGCTTCTGCGCGAAATCTTTCCGCAAATGGGCGTGTTCAACGCGCTTAGCGCCGGCATCGTCGTAGGCATCATGATCATCCCGATGGTCTGCTCGCTGAGCGAGGACGCGATGTCGGCCGTTCCGCGCAGCCTTCGCGACGGCGCCTACGCCCTCGGCGCGACGCGTCTTGAAGTGGCGCTGCGCATCGTCGTGCCGGCCGCCTTCTCCGGTATCGTCGCATCCGCCGTGCTTGCGTTCTCGCGCGCTATCGGGGAGACGATGATCGTCACCGTGGCGGCCGGATCGACGCCGAAGCTGACGGCGAATCCGCTCGAAAGCATCCAGACGATGACGGCCTATATCGTGCAGGTCAGCCTGGGCGATACGCCGCGCGGCAGTCTGGAGTACGGGTCGATCTTCGCCGTCGGCATGACGCTGTTCGTCATTACGTTTCTGCTCAATATTCTTGCCCAATACGTGGCAAGACGATTCCGGGAGGAGTATTAAGCCATGGGTGTACTACAGGATGCCAACCGCAAGCAGATCGCCGGGCGGCGCCGGCTCGATTTCGCGCTCCATCTGCTGTTCGTGGCCGCTACCTCGGTCGGCGTCGTCGTGCTGATGGCGCTGCTCGTCGACATTCTGATCGACGGCGCCTCGCGTCTCCAGCCGGATCTGTTCAACCAATATCCGTCGCGGCGGGCTAGCCAGGCCGGAATGAAGTCGGCGATCGTCGGTTCGCTGTACATGCTTGTCATTATGGCGCCGCTGTCGTTCGTGCTCGGCGTCGGGGCGGCGATCTATCTCGAGGAATATGCGCCCAAAAACCGGCTGACCCGTCTCATTCAGCTGAACATCAGCACGCTGGCCGGCGTGCCGTCCATCGTATACGGCATACTGGGGCTCGCCATCTTCGTCCGCGCCATGCAACTGGATCGAAGCCTGCTGGCCGGCGCTCTGACGATGACGCTGCTCGTCCTGCCGATCATTATCGTTTCGTCCCAGGAGGCGATTCGGGCGGTTCCGAGATCGCGCCGCGAGGCCTCGTTCGCGCTCGGCGCCAACAAATGGCAGACCGTCGCCCGCGCCGTGCTGCCATCGGCCTTCCCGGGAATTTTGACCGGGGTCATCCTGGCGATGTCCCGGGCGATCGGGGAGACGGCGCCGCTCGTCATGATCGGCGCGATGACGTACGTCGCGTTTCTGCCGAACGATCTGCTCGATTCGTTTACCGTTATGCCGATTCAAATCTACAACTGGATCGCCCGTCCGCAAGCGGAATTCCGGGAACTGGCCGCCGCAGGCATCGTCGTCCTGCTGGCCGTATTGCTGCTGATGAACTTCGCGGCTATTCTTCTGCGCAACAAGTACAACAAGAAAGTGTGACGGAGCGATGAAAGGAGAAGCCCTATGCAAACGTTGATCGAGATCAGCAACCTGAATTTGTACTATTCTTCCGTTCACGCGCTCAAGAACGTGTCGCTGAGCATTCCGGAGAAGGCGATCACGGCGTTCATCGGGCCGTCGGGCTGCGGCAAATCGACGCTGCTGCGCACGATGAACCGGATGAACGATATGATTCCGGGGACGAGAATCGAGGGGAAGCTGACTATCGGCGGAACGGACATTTACTCCAACGAGGTGGACGTCGAGACGCTCCGCAAAAAAGTCGGCATGGTGTTCCAGCAGCCGAACCCGTTTCCCAAATCGATCTATGACAATATCGCTTACGGCCCGCGTCTGCACGGCATTCGCAACAAGAAGCAGCTGGACGAGATCGTCGAGAGCAGCCTGCGCGCCGCTGCGCTTTGGGACGAAGTGAAGGATCATCTGAAGCGGTCCGCGCTCAGCATCTCCGGCGGGCAGCAGCAGCGGCTGTGCATCGCGCGGGCGCTCGCGGTCAATCCGGATATTCTGCTGATGGACGAAGCGACGTCGGCGCTCGACCCGATCTCCACGCTGAAGATCGAAGAGCTGACGCAGGAACTGAAAAACCGTTATACGATCGTCATGGTAACGCATAACATGCATCAGGCGGCGCGGGTATCCGATCAGACGGCCTTCTTCCTGAACGGGGAAGTCGTCGAGCACGCCGATACCGAAAAGTTGTTCTCCAATCCGTCCGATCAACGGACAGAAGACTATATCAGCGGACGTTTCGGCTAACAAGCGGCCGTACGAGGAGGAAACCACATTGATGACGACACGCAAGGAGTTCGATTCCGGGCTGGAAGAGCTGCACCGTTTGATCGTGGACATGGGAGAGCGGGTGGAGCAGACGCTCGCCCTGTCGATGGACGCGCTCGTCCATCTGAACGCGGATCTGGCCAAACGCATTATCGCCGAGGACGCCGAGCTCAATCTGATCGAGGAGAAAATAACCGATCTCGGCACGAAACTGATCGCTACGCAGCAGCCGGTCGCCAAAGATTTGCGCCGCATTCTGGTCGCTTTCAAAATATCGAACGATCTGGAGCGGATGGGCGACCTGTCCGTCGACATCGCCAAAGTCGTGCTGCGCCTCGAAGGACAGCAGTTCATCAAGCCGCTTGTCGATCTGCCGCGCATGGCGGAAATCGTGCAGACGATGATCTTCGAGTCGACCCAGTCGTTCATTCAGGAAAACGTCGATTTGTCGTACAAGATGGCCGCGGACGACGACCGGGTCGACGCGCTGTACAGCCAGATTTTGCAGGAAATGTACACGCTGATGGCGGATAATCCGAAAATCGTATCCCAGGCGATGCTGCTCAGCTTCGTCGGCCGCTATATCGAACGGATTGCCGATCATGCGACCAATATCGGGGAAAGCGTCGTCTACCTGGTGACGGGCAAACGGCCCGATTTGAACCAGTAAGGTCCGGACTCGCTATAATTAGGACGCAAAATGCGCATCCTGTCTTTGTAGGCGTCAAATTCCGGCTTTGCCAGGCCGGCTGAGACCAAGACAAAGAAGGAGCGATACCTTTGCAAGGACAACAGCCTTCCAACTTGAACATGACATACGAGCAGTTTCAGGAACAGGTGCGCCTGCGCGAATTGCAGGAGCAGGAGCAGGCGCGGATCGCGCTGCAGAGAGCGGGCGCCGACAGCGGCTCCGGCCTGATACGTCAGCTCATTCAGGAATTGCAGAATATCCAGCAGGAAGTCCAATTGTCGGCCAATCAACTGCAGGTTCAGATGGATGCGCAGAAGCGGCAGACCGAGCGGCTGGTGCAGCGCATTCAGCAGGCGGAGCAGCTCGTCCGCAGCAGCCTCGGCGCGCCGGGCGCGGCCGGGAACACGGTTCAGCAGCCTCCCGTCCAAGGCTATACGCAATAGCCGATTCGTCACGTCAAAACCTCCGGAATCCGGATCAGCAGGATTTCGGAGGTTTTTCGCCATTTTCTTGTGTTCATTCCGCCGCACGCGCGCGAGACACCGATCAGTCCGACCATGTTGTCATAGCCGGCCCGGAACGCTACGGCAACCATCAGACAGCCGATCAGCGCATCATTCCCCATAACGAACTCATGTACGAATCTTCCTCCTAAACCTTTCAGCTGTACTGGCTCTCTGCGGCGTAATGGCGGAAAAGGCGGGATGCCACGATTTTTAAAATCAGATAGGCCGGAATGGCGAACATAATGCCGATGATGCCGAACGCGCTTCCGCCCGCCAGCAGGATCAGGATTGTCGTCAGCGGATGAATGTCCAGCTTTCTGCCGTAAATATGCGGCGAAAGCAGGTTGCCTTCGATCTGCTGGGCGGTCACGTTGACGATCAGAACGCCGATAACCGTCGAAGGGCCATCAATAAACGCGATGATCAAACACGGAATAAGGCCGATAATTTGCCCGACGTACGGAATCATGTTCAGCGCGGCCAGCAGCAGCGCCAGCATAAGCGAATAGGGCAGCCCGATCAACAGGAAGCCGATATAGATCATAATGCCCAGCAGGAAACTGAGTATAATACGGCCGAGTATAAATTCGCTCATGACCTTGTCCATATCCCGCAGCGTTTCCACGACGGCGGCGCGGTATTTTCCGGGAAGCCGTTTTTTCAAGGCGTCGTAAGCTTTCCGGTCTTCTTTGAGCATGTAATAGGCGAGTACGGGCACGGTGGAGACGATCAGCACGACATTCGTCAGAACGGACACGGCGTTCGTGATATAACTGGTCACCTGGTTGAAAGCGCGGCCGATATATTCCGTCAAGTTGGAGCTGAGATCGAGCTTGCCCGGGTCGGCCGCCCGGAACCAGGCATGCTCGCGCAGCCGTTCCAGCTGGGTCTGCAGATCGGTCAGCAAGACCGGCAAATTGTTCGTAAAGCTGGTGAATTGCGCCTGCAGCGTCGGCCAGGCCAAAGTCGAGATCAGAGCCGTCAATCCCCCGAACACGAGGTACAGCAGCAAGATCGCGGCAGACTTGTTCAGCTTCCTTCGATGCAGCCATCTGACCGAGGGCCGGAGCAAATAATAGAGAAAGACGGAAAACAATAGCGGCAGCATAACGATGTTGAATGCGGCAACGAGCGGACGGAACACGAATCCGACCTTGTCGAGCAAGTAGATGATGACGAGCACCAGAATAATGCTGATGCAAACCTGATAGAACCTCCCGATTTTCATCCGTTCACCTCGTATCGAAAAGGCATGCAATACGTGACAATACCCTTTTTCGCCGCCGAGCAATCAGGGTCCTTCCTTATATAAATAATGGAAATACGCGCCGATCGCGGACAGGTTTCGGCAAATCGGGAAAGGAAGCGGCTTTTATGTTAAAATAGTGGGCAGGACTAAGGTGAGTGAGGTGCCGGGATGAACAAATGGGTTTTGATAGACGGCAACAGTATCGCGAACAGAGCTTTTTACGCCATTAAACCGCTGACGACTTCGGCCGGCCTGAACACGAATGCGGTGTTCGGCTTTACGACGATGCTGCTGCGCCTGCTGGAAGAAGAGAAGCCTTCCCATATGCTCGTTGCGTTCGACGCCGGCAAAGTGACGTTCCGTCACAAAGACTACGGCGATTACAAGGGCGGGCGGGCCAAGACGCCTCCCGAGCTGTCCGAGCAGTTCCCGGTGATGAAGGAGCTGCTGCGTTCGTTCGGCATCTCCCAATACGAGCTGGAAGGCTACGAGGCGGACGACATTATCGGGACGCTGTCGCGCATTGCGGAGGAGCGCGGCGACGAGGTCGTCATCGTCACCGGCGACAAAGATATGCTGCAGCTTGCGACGGATCGCGTTACGGTGCTGCTGACCCGCAAGGGCGTCAGCGAGGTGGAGCGATTCTCGCCGGCTGCCATCAAGGAGAAGTACGGGCTCGAACCGTTGCAAATTATCGACCTGAAGGGGCTGATGGGCGATCCGTCCGACAATATTCCGGGCATCCCCGGAGTCGGCGAGAAGACGGCGCTGAAGCTGCTGCACGAATACGGTTCGGTGGAAGAAGTGCTGGCGCATTCGGACGAATTGAAAGGCAAAATGAAAGAGAAGGTCGAGCAGCATAAGGATGACGCCATCATGAGCAAGGAGCTGGCGACGATTTTCCGGGATGTGCCGCTGGAGCGGGAACCGGACGAGCTGGCTTACCGCGGGTACGATCCCGCCG
Source organism: Paenibacillus cisolokensis (assembly GCF_050481165.1). Lineage (NCBI taxonomy): Bacteria > Bacillati > Bacillota > Bacilli > Caryophanales > Paenibacillaceae > Paenibacillus > Paenibacillus cisolokensis. Next base: position 12,240 of record NZ_JBCNFP010000040.1, on the reverse strand, counting down.
AGCTGGCGGAAGCGTTCCACAAGCTGGAGTTTCGTTCGCTGATCGAGCGGCTCGGACTGCCCGGGGAAGGCGGAGCCGCCGCCGATGCGTCCGCCGACGCGGCGGAGCTCGATATCGTCGCGATCGCATCGGAGGACGAGACGGACAAGCTGTCCGCGATGGCCGATGCGCTGGCGCAGTCGCAAGGCGTGTATATCGAGGCGATCGGCGAAAACCCCCATCATGCGGTCGTGCTCGGTCTGGCGGTTGCGGCTGGCGGCCGCGTATATGCGGCCGCTCTCGAAGCGCTGCAAGGCGAAGCGGGCGCTCCGATCCGCAGCTGGCTGGCCGATGCCGGGGCGCCGAAAGTCGGCTACGATCTGCACAAGGCGGAGCTGGCGCTGCATTGGCTCGGCTGGGAGCTGCGCGGAACGGCGTTCGATGTGCAGCTTGCCGGCTATTTGCTCGATCCGACGGATACGTCCCAGACGATCAGCGGGCTGGCGCAGCGGTACGGTCTGCCGGCCGTTCCGACCGACGAGTCGGTCTACGGCAAGGGAGCCAAATTTAAAGTGCCGGATACGGAAACGATGCTGCGCCATCTCGCCGTCAAGGCCGACGCCATCGTAAGGATTGCGGTTCGGCAGAAGGAGGACCTGGAGCGGGACGGAATGCACCGGCTCTATTACGAGCTCGAGCAGCCGCTGTCCGCGGTGCTGGCCGGAATGGAGAAGCAGGGCATCGTGGTCAATGCCGAAGCGCTGGAGCAGCTCGGCCGCGAGCTGGAACGGGATATCGCGGCGACGATGACGGAAATTTACCGGCTTGCCGGCACCGAATTCAACATCAATTCGCCGAAGCAGCTCGGCGACATTCTGTTCGACAAGCTGGGACTGCCCGTGATCAAGAAAACGAAGACCGGCTACTCGACCGACGCCGACGTGCTGGAGAAGCTGGAGCCGTATCATGAAATTGTGCCGCTCATTTTGCATTTCCGCCAATTGTCGAAGCTGCAGTCGACGTATGTGGAAGGCTTGCTGAAGGAGATTCGCCGGGATACGGGCAAGGTCCATACGTATTTCCGCCAGACGATTGCGGCGACCGGCCGGCTCAGCAGCCAGTTTCCGAATTTGCAAAATATCCCGATCCGGCTGGAGGAGGGACGCAAAATCCGCAAGGCGTTCGTGCCCTCGGAAGAAGGCTGGTATATTCTGGCCGCCGACTACTCGCAGATCGAGCTGCGGGTGCTGGCCCATATATCGGGAGACGAGAGGTTGAAGGAAGCGTTCATCAACGATCTGGACATTCATACGAAAACGGCGATGGACGTGTTCGGCGTCAAGGCCGAGGAGGTGGACGCGAACATGCGGCGGCAGGCGAAAGCCGTCAATTTCGGCATCGTCTACGGCATCAGCGATTTCGGCCTGTCGCAAAACCTGAATATTACGCGGAAGGAAGCGGCGGCGTTTATCGACCAGTATTTCGCCGCGTTCACGGGCGTTCGCGCCTATATGGACAATATCGTCGCGCAAGCGCGCGCCGACGGTTATGTGACGACGCTGTTGGAACGGCGGCGGTATTTGCCGGAAATCAAGGCGTCGAACTTCAATCTGCGCTCGTTCGCCGAGCGGACGGCGATGAATACGCCGATCCAGGGGACGGCCGCCGATATTATCAAGCTGGCGATGGTTCGCATGCACGAACGGTTGAAGGAACAGGGGCTGCGCAGCCGCATGCTGCTTCAGGTGCATGACGAGCTCGTGTTCGAGGTGCCCGAAGACGAACTGGAGACGATGAAAACGCTCGTGCCCGAAGTGATGGAGAACGCGATCGAGCTCGACGTTCCGCTCAAGGCCGACGTTCATTACGGCGTCAATTGGTATGAAGCGAAGTAAACCGGCGTTAACCGACAACGCTTGAAAATAAGGAAGGGCTCGTAGGCGCCCAGAGGTTGAATTGGAGACAGGGTTCGAAATCGCCCGAGGTTTGGAAAGGAAACAGGGGTTCGAAATCGCCCGAAGTGTTGGGAGGGAGAGAACATGCCGGAACTGCCTGAGGTGGAGACGGTCCGGAGGACGCTCAATCAGCTTGTGGCCGGCAAGCGAATCGAATCGGTCACCGTAAGTCTCCCCCGGATTATTCAGCGGCCGGCGGAGCCGGAAGCTTTCGCCGCCGCGCTGGCGGGCCGGACGATCGAGACCGTGGAGCGCAGCGGCAAATTTTTGCGAATTGTATTGGACGGGCTCGTCCTGGTGTCGCATCTGCGGATGGAAGGCCGGTACGGCGTCTACGCGCAGGACGAGCCTGTGGAGAAGCATACGCATGTCATTTTCCATTTCGACGACGGTACGGAGCTGCGCTATAAAGATGTGCGGCAGTTCGGCACGATGCATCTGTTCGCCCCCGGGGAAGAGCTGAAGCAGCCTCCGCTGAGCAGGCTGGGGCTCGAACCGCTCAGCGATTCCTTCACGCCGGATGCGCTGCGAAAGATGCTCGCCCATCGTCCGACAAAGATCAAGCCGCTGCTGCTCAATCAGACATATGTGGCCGGTCTGGGCAATATTTATGTAGACGAGGCGCTGTTTCAAGCGGGCATCCATCCGGAGCGAAGCGCCGATTCGCTTAAAGCTGCGGAATGGCGCCGGCTTTACGAGTCGATTCGCGCAACGCTCGAACGCGCGGTCGAAGCGGGAGGCTCCTCGATCAAATCGTATGTAAACGGTCAAGGCGAAATGGGCATGTTTCAGCATCAACTGCTTGTCTACGGCCGCAAAGGCGAACCGTGCTCCCGCTGCGGAGGCCCCATTACGAAGACAGTCGTCGGCGGCAGAGGAACGCATATTTGCCTTCGCTGCCAGCCGCTGCGCCGCAAGCGCCGGGCGGCGACCGCCGGCGAACTGTCGAATTAGGCGGGCCGCCAGCGGCTGAACGGTCGATGCCAGCCAGGCACGCCGAACTTTTCCCCCACATATGATATACGAAATAAATGGGCGGCCGCATGCCGCCCGACGGGGAGGGTTCGGGAATGCTGGCGCATTACGTATCCTTGCTGCTGCTTGCATTTGCAGTAAGCGTGGACGGGTTCGGTGTCGGGATCGCATACGGCTTGCGCAAAATTCGTATACCGCTTCTTTCGGTTCTCATTATCGCCGGCTGTTCCGGCCTTGTCATCGGCTTGTCCATGCGGGCCGGGGAGTGGATATCCGCGATGCTGCCGCCTGCCGTTGCGCAATTGATCGGCGCCGTCGTCCTGATCGGAATCGGAGGCTGGGCCTTGTTTCAATACGGCCGCAACCGGGCCGGCCGCAGCGCCGTCCAGCCTGACCCGGCTGGCGACGACCGGCTTCCGGCGTCTCCGGTCCGGCAGCGGCAGCGGACAGCGGCTACCGTGCTCGTGCTGGAGCTGAAGCGGCTCGGCCTTGTCATCCAAATTTTGCGTACGCCGCAGGCGGCGGACGTCGACCGTTCGGGCGTCATTTCGGCATCGGAAGCGGTGCTGCTCGGCTGCGCGCTGTCGCTGGATGCGTTCGGAGCGGGACTCGGGGCGGCGATGATCGGGTTGCCGGCTTTGCTGACGGCTATCGTTGTCGCCGTCTCAAGCGCAGTCTTTTTGCTTGGCGGCATGCATGTCGGATTCCGGTTTGCCGGATGGAGAGGCATTCAGACCTTGTCTTTATTGCCGGGAATCGTATTGATGGCGATGGGCATTATGAAACTGTTATAATGATCGAATGATTACGGGTGAACGTCGAGGTGAAGGGAATGATCATCGGATTGACGGGAGGAATCGCATGCGGCAAAAGCACGGTTGCGGCCATGCTTGTCGCGCGCGGCGCCTTCCTGGTTGATGCCGACGCGGTGGCGCGAGAAGTGGTGGAGCCGGGGGAACCCGCCCTGGAAGCCATCGCTTCCGCGTTCGGACAAGCCGTGAAGAAGGCCGATGGCACGCTTGACCGGAAAAAGCTGGGCGCCATCGTTTTTGAGGACCGGGACAAGCTGCGGCAGCTGGAGGCCATTCTCCATCCGGCGATCCGCGCCCGCATGAAGGCGCGCATTTACGCATATGCGCAAGCGAATCCGGGCAAGCTGGCGGTAGCGGACGTTCCGCTTCTCTTTGAGACGGGACAAGCCTCCGCTTACGAGGGCGTGCTCGTCGTTTATGTGCCGCGCGCCGTACAAATCGAAAGGCTGATGCGGCGGGACGGAATCGACGAGGAGAAGGCGAAGCAGCGCATTGCGCTGCAAATGGACATTGAAGAAAAACGGAAGCGGGCGACTTGGGTCATAGACAACAGCGGAACGGTCGAACAGACGGAACAACAGGTGGAACGCTTCTGGCGCAGCTTGGGTATGACATGAAGAGACGGAGCAAAAAAAGATATTTCCTCCTTCTGTTCATTTTGGTGATCGGCCTGTTGTTCGTCAAATCGGACTGGATGGGACGCTGGATGTATCCGATCCGGTATATGGAGGATATTCGGGCGAGCGCATCCAATTACAATGTCGACCCTCACCTCGTAGCAGCGATCATACGCGCGGAAACCAACTTTTCGACCGGGGCGGAGTCCGCGAAAGGCGCGCTCGGCCTGATGCAGATTATGCCGGAGACGGCGGACTGGATTATGGAGAAGGCCGGTTTTACGGGGATTACCAAAGAAATGCTTCGCCATCGGGCAGACGTCAGCATCGAGCTTGGAAGCTGGTATCTCGGATCGCTTCACAAGCAATTCAACGGCAATTCGGTTGCCGTTGTCGCGGCCTACAACGCCGGGCCGGGAAATGTCAGCAAGTGGCTGAACAACGGACAGTGGGACGGCAAGCTGGAGAACATCTCCCAGGTACCGTTCGGCGAGACGCGCCACTATGTACAACGCGTTTTTTATTACTATAATAAGTACAAAGACTTTTATCCGAAATTCGAATGAAAAACGTGCGAAAACGAACGAAACTTTGGCAAGCTTGCCGATCGGGCAAGCTGCCAAAGCTCCGGTTATTAAGCCTTTGGATTATTTGAATTGACCAGCAAGAGATTGCTCAGCGATTTGTACCAGGCGGCGGGTAATGTAACCACCCAGAGAGCCTGCGTCGCGAGTAGCCATGTTTCCGTAGTATCCGTCTTGCGGAATGGCAATACCCAGCTCTTGCGCTACCTCGAATTTCATTTGGTCGAGGGCTGCATTCGCTTGCGGTACAACCAGTTGGTTGCTGCTGCGTCCTTGTGCCATTGTTGTTCACCTCCTCGCGGGTTGGTATTTGTATTATGTACGATATAAGCGAGTTCATTACGGCATTTGATTGGTAAATTATAGCGACCGGCGAACGGGACAGCCGGGGCGGAATGGAGGGAGCATCGTTATGAAATGTCCTTATTGCGATTATTCGGGTACGAAAGTGCTTGATTCGCGGCCTGCCAACGAGAATAAATCGATCCGCCGCCGCCGTGAATGCGAGAAATGCAACCGCAGATTCACTACGTTCGAGATGGTCGAAGAAACGCCGCTCATCGTCATCAAAAAGGACGGCAGCAGGGAAGAATTCAGCCGCGACAAGATGCTCCGCGGCCTGATCCGGGCGTGCGAGAAGCGGCCGGTATCGGTGGAGCAGCTCGAAGTGATCGTGTCCATGGTCGAGAAGGAACTGCGCACAACCGCAAAAGCGGAAGTGGAAAGCCGCGAAATCGGCGAGCTGGTCATGCAGCAGCTTTATCCGGTCGACGAAGTTGCTTACGTTCGGTTCGCTTCCGTTTACCGTCAGTTCAAGGACATCGACATGTTTATGAAGGAACTGAGCAGCCTGCTCTCCAAACAATCTAACATCGGACGGTCGTCCGAGTCCCGGGATTGAAGCGGCGATACCGTAGCCGGATTGAACGTTTGACCGGGCAACGAATATGGAGCTTGCCGCTCTCATTCAGGGCAAGCTCTTGCCGATTCGGCGCGAAGCATCGGCGGCGGTTATAGTTTGCCGCATTCGCTTCAAAAGCAAACGATGTTTGCGAAAAAAATATTGACAACCTTTTCTGGACTATGATATGATCTATTATGTCGCCGCAAACGCGAGACCTCAGATTAACACAAAATGAAAAACGGGGAATTAGCTCAGCTGGGAGAGCGCATCGCTGGCAGAGTTGGGGTCACAACAGAATACGGGGCATTAGCTCAGTTGGGAGAGCGTTGCACTGGCAGTGCAAAGGTCAGCGGTTCGAACCCGCTATGCTCCACCAAAACGCCTGAGAACCCTTGATACATAAGGGTTTTTTCTTTTTGTCTGTCAGGCTTCTGAGGCTATCGACGTGTGAGGAGATGACTTTCCGATTCTTGATGGCCGCTTCAGAGTTCGCTCATAAAGTGGCCGTGGTCACATCTGTGGTCACAAAACAATTTTATTGGTTGATGTGGTCACAATGGTCACAAACCCGCGAAAACGACAAAAAGTTTCGTTCCGCATGACACTTGCCATACTGTACAAAACTTTTTGGTCAAAGCATATTTTCTTTTCCGAACAACATGTCGCCATACTTCTGAGCGGTTTCTTTGTGGATGCTTGGTAATACATGACTGTAAGTATCGAGGGTAACTCTGATATCGGAGTGTCCTAGAATTTCCTTTACGATCTTGGGGTTTATCCCTTCCTTTAACATCAGCGTTGCAACCGTATGCCGGAGGTCATGAAACCTGATCTTCGGCACTTCAGCTTTTTTGATGATCGCATAAAAGCTTCTTAGAAGATTTCTCGGAATGACGGGCGTACCGTTGCTCGTACACACTACAAGATTCAAATCTTTATACAACGGCCCGCAAGCCAGCTTTTCTTTAGTAACAATCCGCTTATGTTTTTTCAACTCGGCAACCGTCTTATTGTTGAGGCTGATATTGCGTGTGCTGGTTTTTGTTTTGGTCTGTGCCGACAACTCCTTTCCGTCATGGCTTAACGTCTGTCTTACCGTCAACGTGCCATTTTCAAGGTCGATGTCCTTCCATGTCAACCCGAGGATTTCGCTTTGTCTCATTCCGGTGGTAAGTGCCAGCAGAAAGGCAATATACAAGCGATTATCGCGTGCGGCGTTCAAGAATGCCGATGTCTCTTGCAAGTCCCATACCCTCATTTCCTTCTGAGATACTTTCGGCGTCTCGGCATCTTTGACCGGATTAAAGGAAACGTATTTCCGTTTGACTGCGGCTTCAAATGAGCTTTTCAGTACCTTGTGAACATCAAGGATGCTCCGTTCGGATAGCCCCTTTTCCGTTCTCAGCTTGATGTAGAATTTCTCAATCATGGCGGTGGTGATTTTAATGATCTCGTGATGCCCGAGTTCGGGAATTATGTGATGCTCGACCCGCTGGGTGTAGGCCTGCAAGGTGATTTTGCGAAGCTTGACCGACTTGCTCTGAAGCCATTCCTTCAAAAATTCCGCGAACAACATTTTGGACGGCTTGATATAGGTGTTATTGTCCAACTGCTGTTGCAACTTCCGCATTTCACGCTTGGCTTCCTTTTCGGTGCGGAAACCCCGCCGCTTAATCTGCTTTCTTTTGCCATGCTCATCTTTCCCGGCGTCGATTACAAAATAAAAAGTTCCTCGTTTTTCATCTTTCTTTACACTCATGCAAATAACCTCCAGTATCCTTGAATATGAAATAAAAAAGGTGGGCTTCATCAGCACACCGGAACTCAGAAGCTCAATTTAACCACCCCCTTTCTTGGGATGCTTGATGAGGTATTCATAATCCTCGCGTGAGATGAGACCTAGATCGATGCATTCAAGCAAGAAACATCTTTCTTCCCATTTGCACCTGCATTTTTTCTTCGGCTTAGTTACTGGTATTATCTTTTCCTCAGGCTCAATGATCGGAGCCGCAAATTCAACCCACTTTTCGCCTTGTCTGACCCTTCCGGTACTAATCATTGGTTCGCCTCCATCATGATTGATTTGCTGAACCTTTCAGCCATGCCAGAAATACGGTCTTTGACACCATGATTCTCCGGCCCGCCCGGGCAACATGAAAGCTCCCTGAGTTGACTAGCTCATACGCTTGGCGGCGGCCTATGCCCAAAATTGCTTGGATATCAGATACGCTAAGGACGGATGGGTAGTCCTTCAGTTTTTTCTTTTCCATGTTAATCATGCTCCTTCTTTGTTATTTTGTTGACTGCGGCTCTCTCAAGAAGCTTACTCGTATACTCACGGCCTGCTTTCTCAAGTGTCATTAGAGTATCGTTGTACAGCTTTTGAGGAATCCAGACATATAGCTCCGGGTTATCCCTGAGTTCAATGTGTTGTAGTGCTTGGTAGGCGGGAGAAGGCGTTTTGTCGCTTGGACGATAGCCGGGATTGATAAACCGATCTATTTCATCCATTGCATGAATCATACTTGCAACAACGCTCTGTACGTGTGTCCGTTGATACAATTCCTTTGAATGACTATTAAAGATCATCCTTCTGTCGCCATTCGAGGCTTCCAAATAAGCGACTACAACGAATGTATAGCTATCTTCATCGGCTGGATTCATTTTAGTTGCTGTTCCGACATCTGAGTATCGATTTGCAATGACGGCAGGCTCGATTTTTTCATCAAAGGACAGCGGTTTAATAATGATCGTCTTAGGCTCTCCTTCGTAAAAGTCATCGAAGAAAACATCCATCGCAACATTGAAATCCTTGCTGATCGCACGAAGAATCTTTGAAGGTATGTCGTTTGCCTTATTCTCCAGATAGGTATAATTCGATTGCGATACACCAATCCGATTCGCCAAACTTTTGCCGCTATACTTGTTGCCGTATTCCTTTTGTAAAAATTCCCTTATGTATCTCACCCTCCCTCCCAAATCTAACGTCCTCAACTGAGCGTAATCCATCGAACTTAAAACCATTTCTTTGTTCACGGTTGTGTCCTCCTGATTCTTGGTATGGTTTTTATTATACTAAGGGTATAACTAATATTCAATAGTCTATTTAATTTTTGATAGTTTTTGTGTATGATAGGAATCAGAATTCGTCAAAACGTCTGTTATACGTGTGACAACTACGTCATGGATGACGCAACGGAGGTAATAAAATGTTCGATACAGTCTGGTTGAGTATTCCGTTTAAGTTGACGGACAGTGAAATGAAGCGAGTGTTTACCAAAACCAACAGTACGAAGCCAAATGCAGACTCGGGTACGACATATTTCCTGCCGCTTGTAGGCAAAGCAGAGGGCGATCCGCATCTTACATATGTGCATAATGATGAAACGGGCAGATCGTACTTGAAGGTTCAGGTTTCGATTCCCAAGTTTCTGCGGGGGAGTAACGTATACGAGATTAACGAGCAGGACATAAGGAATTTCTTTATTCTTCTGCGGAAAGTCCTATCGAAGAAACTCAAACTTCCATTAAACCGCATTCCCCGAATTGAGGATTGGACGGTCACTAAGCTGGATGTTTGCAAAAACTTTCATACGGGCAATCAAGTGCAACAATATCTCAGAGTGTTGGCCAGCGTGTATATACCCAAATATCAAACACACCCCATCCATGCGAAGGGGAGTGCTGATGTAGAGACAATATATTGGGAAGCGAGCCGCCGCCGATTGAAGTTTTACGACAAAGAAGCAGAAATGTTAAAGAGCAAGAAATCCAAGAAGAAACATAGAAGGCAGGCCAAAGGAATATTGAGATTCGAGGTCACGCTATTGCGTACAGAACTTCGACGGTTAGGCATAAGAAAAGCAGAGGACATCCTTACATCGAGATTCGCATCGAAAATACTTCAAAAAGAATTGGCTAAGTTGGGTGTTACGAATCTTCGCCCGATATCCGGTTTGACTGCCGCGATAAATAAAATCAATAGGAGCAATTTAAGCAAACAGCAAAAAGCTTCGCTGATAGCATTTATATCGGAACAGTATTTCTGTGGAAAAGGTAGTCGCTCTGCGAGGACAATTCAAAGGAACAGAAGATTGCTAAAGCAGATTTTTGGCTCAAGCAATATAATCATTTCCGAAGTGAGCCTTCCACCGTTAGAGGTTAGCAAGAATGATCAACAATGACGGCAATAATGTGATTGGGCCGCGAGCGAAGCGAGCGGCCCTCTTTCCATCGCAAACATGGTAGTCACTTTACTTGCAGAGCCGACTGGCGGTAATGAGTCGCATTAAGTCATCAAGGCCGAGCGAAGCGAGCTTTGTACCAGCCTTGATGACGGTGCCACAAGCAGACACTTTTGACTGCCCTTAGCGTCAGCTAAGGGACGCCTCACGGCGAGTGACGGGATTGCAAAGGGTGGTAATCCTTTGCGTTTCCCCCGATTGCTTTTGTCGGGGGACGGAAGGGGGCGATCTTTTTGTTTTGAGTATCGCTACTTTATCCCGGTACATCGCTATGTAGTAATGGGGGGGGCGGGCGGCGAGCGAATGCGAGCCGCCCAACTTCCCAATGCTGGCATGTCTGAAGATTTTCTTGCAGAATCAATCGGCAAGCATTTCAAACCACAACTCTGCTTCCAGCCCGCCTAATGTTTGCAATACATCGGGAGGAACAGCGACCAAATATGCGTCATTCTCAACGGTGACGGGTGTTTTATAGGCGTGGAATGGCATCGCTACCGCAGACCGATGAATCCATCGGCGGCGGCCCGCAGAGACGATTAGTTCGGTGTCAGTAATTGCTATTCGCATCATCTGCTCTTCGGCACTTAAAACAAATCCGTGCGGGAACAGCAACCCTTTCTCGCTCACTATGAGGCTGATACAGGCGTTCTCACTAGCCGATATTAATACCATTCGGCCCACCACCTCCCTTAACGGTCGATTTCACGCCCTTATAGACGTTGGCGATCATCTCCGGTAGTCTGCTAAGAAGGTTTACCATAGAACGGTACGGCATCCGCAACACCGCGTCCGTATTGATTAGCAATATTCTTCCTGCACGATCAAGCATCATGCTTGCAGAGCCAAATGATTTGAAGAAACGTACTCGCCATCCGCCGCCGCACAGATTTTCAATGAGCCGCCGTAAGAACTTCAACTTTCGTTGCACGCCGCCATCTGCAATGTCGTCAGCCAGCAAAGTTATTTCAAATCGTTTCTTATCAGCTTCAGTGAAGCACACAATGGTCTGTACAGTACCTGCGGGGGCATTGAGACTTGAATCTTCATCAATGTGTACGATGATAATAATTTGCGGATGAAGCCCGACAACGCTATCCGTATCTGCTTGTTGCACCGCCGCCGGTAAAAACTGCTGTTCGTCATTTTTGTTCATGTAGATCGTCCTCCAATGTGTGATTTGATGATGCTTAATGAAATGGATGAAGCCCATCGATAAACCGGGCGAGAATCGCTTTTTGTAGTCGGAGGCGACAATACCTCTGCATCACGTCGGCCTGAATCTCCGCCAACACTTGAATCAAAATGCGGGCCTCATGGTCATCATGCTCGCCGCGATATACATCAACCAGCAGTTTATCAATCAGCCGTCCGCACGAATCCATGCGATGATGCAGATCATCGGCGGCGACCACCAAACGCTCGTACTCTTCCAACCATTGTTTACGCATATCTGTTGCCTCACTTTCATTGTGAAATGAAAACAGCGGCCCGCCGATAAGAGCGAACCGCTGTTGATAATGCGGATGATGAAAAATGACGATGAATTGTTTCGTTACAGAAGGCCGCGTTCCTTAAGACTTGTATAATCTGAACCGCTGACAATGACGTGATCCAGAAGTTCGATACCGATGATTTCACCAGCTTCAGCAAGTCGTTTGGTTAGCTGAATATCTTCTGGGCTAGGAAGCGTACATATTTGAGAAGGGTGATTATGCGAAACGATGATGGAACATGCAGAACGGCGAATGGCCGCTTTATAGACCTCTCTAGGATGGACAATTGCACTATTCAAGCTTCCAATGCTGATCGTCTCTTTTCCAATGATGTGATTCTTAGTCGAAAGAAAGATCACGATGAAGTGTTCTTTCTGCTCATAACCGATTTCCCAACGGAGGTACTCGAAAACATCCCGAGGACTGCGAATGATTGTCGGCTCTGTTTTCGGTACATTCATCATCTTGGCAAGTTGGATGGCGGCAACGATCTGCTTCGCTTTCACTTTGCCGATACCACGAATGCTCAACAATTCTTGCTCGGTTACGTCCAGTAGTTGTTGCGGAGAATTAAAATGAGAAACGATTTTTTCTACCAGATAGCTGTTGGCGGATTCACGAAGCGTCTCAGCAAGAAGAGATTTGAATGTATTATTAACATGAAATCGGAAAGTAAC
>NZ_JBCNFP010000039.1:0-63760 GCF_050481165.1 Paenibacillus cisolokensis | reverse complement strand
CGGTGGGTTTTTTGTTGTTCGATGAAATCTATTGTGGCCGCGTGATCGGAGTGGTGAGGGAATAGAGGTGAACGTAACCCCAGCCCAGGGGAATGTTACTCTAACGAATATCATACGCTTTATTTTGGCCCATAAGCCGCTTTTTGGAATGTAACGAATCTGAGCCGCCTTATTTACGATAAACAGCCTGAATTTGACTGCTTTTAAGCAAATAACGTTGCTCATGTTCGTTACAATTCCGGAACTTCGATTTTTCGCCAAATAGCGATTGTCAGATTCGTTAGATCGTTCATGGTGAATAGTAATGAAAACATTAATCGAAGCTTGCATGTTTATTCACGCTGTTTGCCGCTTGCCAAACGTCAGCATAGCATGAATAGAGCCTGCAGGTACGCTATCGGCCGCGTGGCTGGGGAGCATGTGCAGTACAATAACAGGACACGAGTTAGAAGCGAGACTGCCAGGAATCATTTCCGGCAGTCTTTTTTTGTTCCGGAAAACCTTTCGGCAACTTGTTACGTGTTAGAGAAGAAAGGGGGGAGATCGATGAAAAAATCCTTGTTAACCACGAACAAGGATTTTGTCGAGATCAAGTCGTCAGACCATGCGGAGAGCAAAATTGCGGAAATATACAACCGCCACGTCGATACCGTATACCGGGTATGCTTCTCAATGACGGGCAACAAGCAGGATGCGGAAGATGTGACGCAAACCGTCTTTATCAAGCTGTTGGAAAGCAGCAAGTCTTTCGTTGATGCCGAACATGAAAAAGCGTGGCTGATCACTGCCGCCCAAAACCGATGCCGCGATTTGCACCGCAAATGGTGGAGAAAAAAAGTCGTCGATTTGGACGTACACGCCATCATGGGAACAGACACGGATATCCTTCAACACCGTGATGTAGAGGAAAATTTGCGAAAGCTGCCTTCGATGAGCCGATTGATCTTGTACCTTCACTACTACGAAGGATATAAGTTGGCCGAAATCGCAAATATGCTTAAGCTGAATCTCAACACGGTAAAGACCAAGATTCGAAATGCCAGGAAGCGATTGAAACTGGAAATAGGAGATGACGTTTATGAATAGAGACCAATTGGTGGACATCTTTGAAAGGATGACGCCGGACGCAGCACAAAAATCGCGGATGCGAGAAAAGATATTGTCTCATATGCAGACAAATGCGCATGTGAAACGGCCGCCGAGGAGGCGGCGAGCATGGATGGCCGTACCTGCGGTTTGCCTGGGGCTGGCGCTGTTATTATTGGCTGTGGTGCCTTTTGGCGGCGAAACGTCTGCTTATGCCATCCATATCATTGAAAAGGACGGGGCCATCTTCCGGTTGTCCGATAATCGGAAAAGTGCAGATGATTACGGCACATTTGTCAGCAACGTCGATGCCAGGCCGGGTCTGGAATTTTATATCGACGGCGATAACATCACCAAAATCGAAATATCGACAAAAAACGAGTACATTTACGCAGTGGACTGGACGAAAACGCAGCACGAAAAATATTGGAACGTCGAATATTATCAGCATTTCGATGAAGAACGCCAAATCTCGGTGGCGGATTTCAGCCTTCTTTACGATAAAAATGTGACGATGACTTTTGACGAGGGGTTTAGCGACTATGACAAGATCTGGTACCGCTGGACGGCTTGGAATATGTATAAGTGGGCGGCGGAGGATCATTTTTCCCGTTTCCTAGGCGCAGGGCAAGTATCCGGTAACTTGAGCGAACGGGAGAAATCGGAGCTTGCAGCCGGCGATGACGGTTCGGGAACCGGACATATCCAATTGGACGACTACCCTGATCATCTGAAAGAAGATACGATTACGATCACCATTACCGACCGGCAGGGCAAGCGCACAACGAAAGTCATTTCCGTCAAAGTCAGCAATAATGAGCAGCGGCAAACCGTAGTCACGGCCAGATTGATCGGGTAAAGCCATTACGGTTCCGGGATCGGAACACAAACGGAAAAACGAACTTACGGGAATGCGGTCCGGCGTGCTCATCCGATTTCTTCGCAACAAGACGAACGGGCGTTCATCCTCTCCTTCCGTATGCTATAATAGCTATATTCCAGATCATTCCATAGAGCGAAGGAGAATGGATTATGGAGATTCGTCAGCTGACAATGGACGATTATGAAGCCAGCAAGAAATTATCTATGTATGCGTTTCAATTTGAAATGAGCGAAGAAGCGATCGAAGCCGAACGCAGCCGGTTCGTGCCGGAGCGGTATTTCGGCATATTTGCGGATAATCGTCTAGCGGCTCAGCTGACGTTGCTTCCGCTCCAAACGTATATTAACGGCAAGCTTTTCGACATGGGGGGAATTGCCAATGTCTCCAGCTGGCCCGAAATGCGCCGTCAAGGACTGGTTGCCCGGTTAATCCGGCACAGCTTGGGCGAAATGAAACGGGCCGGGCAAACCGTTTCGTTTTTGGCTCCGTTTTCTCATTCCTTTTACCGAAAATACGGATGGGAGAACCTGCTCGATCTGAAGAAGTATACGATCGAGACGTCGTTCTTTCCGCCGCGAGCCGAAACGGGCGGCCGCGTCGAACGTCGCAATGAAGATATCGGCCTGCTCAACGGCATCTATGAATCCTACGCCAAACGGTATAACGGCATGCTGAACCGCACCGAACATTGGTGGAAGACGTCGGTGTTTCCCCGGAAAAAAGGGCATGCGGCCGTTTATTTCCGTGCCGACGGCAAGCCGTCGGGCTATGCGCTTTACCAGGTCCGGCAGCGCGAATTGACGGTGCATGAATACATTGTGCTGGACGACGAAGCGAAAAAAGGGCTTTGGACGTTTTTCGCCAATCACGATTCGATGGTGGACCGGGCGTACCTGACCGTTCCGATTGACGATACGCTGCCGTTTGAATGGGCCAATCCGCGCTTCAAGCAGGAAATCGAGCCGTACTTCATGGCCAGAATTGTCGATCTGAAACGGTTTGTCGAGCAGTATCCTTTTAAAGAGACGGACCGTAAAACAGATCTTTACATTCGGGTCACGGATGCCGACGCTTCCTGGAACGAAGCGGTCTGGCACATTGAAGTCGGTCCGAGCGGCGCTGCTCAAGCCCAGGCGCTGTCCGAAGCGGCTGCGGCGGATAAGCCCGTTGCCAGCTGCGATATCCAGACGCTAACCGCCATGCTGATCGGTTACGCGGATGCGGCCACTATGGTCAAAATATCCCGGATCGGGGGAGCGGCCGAAAAGACGGCGGAAGCGCTGATGTCCGTCATTCCGGCTAGAACGACCTATATGACAGATTTCTTTTGAACGGCTGGAGGCCCTAATGGGGTCTCCTTTGCAACTTTCTGTGTATAAACCCTGCGTTTGCGCATCAAGCTAGTGATGAAAAAGTTGTAGCGGTATCACTCGCCCCCTTGCTTTTTTTAGAAAAATAAGTATAATTAAATCAAAGTCAAAGAAAGTCAAAGTCAATGGAATTTGAAGCGAGGTTGGTGATATGCGCAACATTTCCGATCTCATCGAACAGCATTTGAAGCAGTTGCTGCAGGAGAGTCCCAACGGCGCTGTCGAGATTCAGCGGAACGAGTTGGCCGACAAATTTTCATGCGTTCCGTCCCAGATCAATTACGTCATCAGCACCCGTTTCACTTTGGAGAAAGGGTATATGGTGGAAAGCAAGCGGGGCGGAGGCGGCTACATCCGCATTCAGCGTGTCGAGCTGCCGGCGCTAAAGGCTATCCAAGGCTATATTAGCCAAACGATCGGCGAACGAATCGACCAGAATGCTGCCGAGGGGCTTATTTACCAGCTGGAGCAGGCGCAGCTTATAACGAAAAGGGAAGCCAATCTGTTGAAGGCGGCTGTTTCGCGGGAAGCGATATTGTTGAAGTTGCCGCTGCGGGATGAGATCCGCGCACGCATTTTGAAATCGATGCTTGTATCGCTGCTTGTCAAATAGCGGGCGGCGCCTTACGTCGAAAGGAGGGGGACGGCATGATTTGTCAGGAATGCGGCAAAAGGCCGGCTACACTTCATTTTACGAAAATCGTCAATGGCGAGAAAACGGAGTATCATATATGTGAATCTTGCGCTCGCGAGAAGGGCGAAAGCATTCCGGGAGTCGGAAGCGGCTTTTCGATTCACAGTCTGCTGTCCGGGTTGCTCGATTTCGAGCCGGCAAGCAGCGGTAGCGGAATCGGACCTTCGCTTCAGACGCTGCGCTGTGACGAATGCGGACTGACTTATGCGCAATTCAGCAAAATCGGCCGATTCGGCTGCAGCGAATGCTACCGGAAATTTTCGGAGCGGCTCGATCCGCTGCTCAAGCGGGTGCACGGCAATACGGTACACGTAGGGAAAATTCCGAAACGGTCGGGAAGCCGGATTCAGACCAAACGCGAAATCGAGCGGCTGCGGCGCGAGCTGCAAAGCCGGATCGAGCGCGAAGAATTTGAGTATGCAGCCAAGCTGCGCGATAAAATACGCGACTTGGAGCGCAGATTTGCCGAGTCGTAACAAGCAGGAGGGATCGTGATTGGCCCGACATCGTTTTGCGCGCGAAGCGCTGAGTGAGTGGATGAAAGTCGACGGTCCCGATGCCGACATCGTCATCAGCAGCCGGGTCCGCATCGCGAGAAATATCCGTCATTATCCGTTTCCGATGTTGGCGACAAACCAGCATTCCCGCGAAGTGATGGAAAAACTGCTGGCTGTGGCCAAGTCCGGAAAATTGAAAGAGATCGGCGGTTTCGACACGTTCGTGCTGTCCGATCTGAACGAATTGGAACGCAGAATATTGGTCGAGAAGCATCTGATCAGTCCGAATCTGGCGAATGAGTCCCGCAACGGGGCGCTTATCCTTGGGCATAATGAAGCGGTTAGCATTATGATTAACGAAGAGGATCATCTGCGCATCCAATGTCTGTATCCGGGTTTTCAAATCCGGGAAGCCTGGGAGCTTGCAAGCCGCATCGACGATATTTTCGAGGCAGAGGTCGAGTATGCTTTCGATGAGAAACGAGGATATCTGACAAGCTGTCCGACCAATGTCGGCACCGGCATCCGGGCTTCGGTCATGATGCATCTTCCGGCGCTTGTCCTGACCCAGCAAATCAACCGGATATTGTCGGCGATTACCCAGGTAGGGCTGACGGTCCGCGGATTGTATGGGGAAGGCAGCGAAGCGCTCGGCAACCTGTTTCAAATTTCGAACCAGATTACGCTCGGCCAGTCGGAAAATGAAATTCTCGACAATCTGTACAGCGTGGCGCGCCAAATTATCGAGCATGAGAAAGCGGCCCGCGAACGGCTTATGGCCGAATCGAGAATGCAGGTCGAGGACCGGGTTCGGCGCTCGTACGGCATATTGGCCAATGCGGCGATTATGGAATCGAAGGAGGCGGCCCAGCGTCTCTCCGACGTCCGTCTCGGCATCGATCTCGGCTTGATCCGCAATGTGCGGCCGCAAATTTTGAACGAAATGATGGTGATGACCCAGCCGGGTTATTTGCAATATCTGTTTGATGAGAAGATGAGTCCCGATCAGCGGGATATCCGGCGGGCCGAACTTATACGCAAGCAACTGGGAAGTAAAACCGAACACGGAGGTGTTTGAATATGATGTTTGGCAGATTGACGGAAAGGGCGCAGAAGGTGCTTGCCCTGGCACAGGAAGAAGCGGTACGGCTCGGTCATAACAATATCGGTACCGAACATATTTTGCTCGGACTGGTAAGAGAAGGCGAAGGAATCGCGGCCAAGGCGCTTATTGCGCTCGGACTCGGACTGGAAAAAATTCAGGATGAAGTCGAATCGCTGATCGGCCGCGGACAGGAGCAGCCGACCAACATCGCCTATACGCCGCGCGCGAAGAAGGTCATCGAACTGTCGATGGACGAAGCGCGCAAGCTGGGACATACGTATGTCGGCACCGAACATATTCTGCTCGGTCTTATCCGGGAAGGCGAAGGCGTGGCCGCCCGTGTGCTGAACAATCTCGGTATCAGCCTGAACAAGGCGCGGCAGCAGGTGCTGCAGCTGCTCGGCAGCAGCGAAGCGGTGTCCAGCAATCACGGCTCGCCCACGAACGCCAGCACGCCGACGCTTGACGGTCTGGCGCGGGATTTGACGGCTATTGCCCGCGAAGGCAACCTCGATCCGGTTATCGGCCGCAGCAAGGAGATTGAGCGAGTCATTCAGGTGCTGAGCCGCCGGACGAAGAACAATCCGGTGCTGATCGGGGAGCCCGGCGTCGGCAAGACGGCCATTGCCGAAGGGCTCGCTCAAAAAATTATCGCCAACGAAATTCCGGAGACGCTTCGCGACAAGCGCGTCATGACGCTCGATATGGGTTCGGTCGTGGCCGGAACGAAATACCGCGGCGAATTCGAAGATCGTCTGAAAAAAATTATGGACGAAATTCGTCAGGCCGGAAACATTATTCTGTTCATCGACGAACTGCATACGCTGATCGGGGCCGGAGGGGCGGAAGGCGCGATCGATGCGTCGAATATTTTGAAGCCGGCGCTGGCGCGCGGCGAATTGCAGTGCATCGGGGCGACGACGCTCGACGAATACCGCAAATATATCGAGAAGGACGCCGCGCTGGAACGCCGCTTCCAGCCGATCATGGTCGATCAGCCTTCGCCGGAAGAAGCGATCCAGATCTTGAAAGGTCTTCGCGACCGTTACGAGGCGCACCATCGGGTGAAAATTACGGATGAGGCGATCGAGCAGGCGGTCAAATTGTCGGACCGGTATATTACGGACCGCTTCCTGCCCGACAAGGCGATCGATTTGATCGACGAAGCGAGCTCGAAAGTGCGGCTGCACACCTATACGGTGCCGCCGAACTTGAAGCAGCTCGAAAACCGGCTTGAAGATATCCGCAAAGAGAAGGATGCGGCTGTCCAAAGCCAGGAGTTCGAAAAAGCGGCGGCGCTTCGCGACACGGAGCAAAAAATTCGCGAAGAGTTGGAGATTACGAAAAATCAATGGAAAGAAAAACAAGGCCGGACCGATTCCGAAGTGACGCCTGAAGATATTGCGCAGGTTGTCGCCAGCTGGACGGGAATCCCCGTTGTCAAGCTGAAGGAAGAGGAGACCGAGCGGCTGCTCAAGATGGAGAGCATCCTCCACAACCGCGTCATCGGTCAGGACGAAGCGGTCAAGGCGGTATCCCGCGCCATTCGCCGGGCGCGTGCCGGTCTGAAAGATCCGAAGCGCCCGATGGGCTCGTTCATCTTCCTCGGACCGACGGGCGTTGGCAAGACGGAGCTGGCCCGGGCGCTCGCCGAAGCGATGTTCGGCGACGAAAATGCGGTTATCCGGATCGATATGTCCGAATATATGGAGAAGCATTCCACTTCCCGTCTGGTCGGCGCGCCTCCGGGATACGTCGGGTACGAAGAAGGCGGCCAGCTGACCGAGAAGGTGCGGCGTAAACCGTATTCGGTCGTGCTGCTCGACGAGATCGAGAAGGCGCATCCGGAAGTGTTCAATATTTTGCTGCAAGTGCTCGAGGATGGGCGTTTGACCGACTCCAAAGGCCGGCTTGTCGATTTCCGCAACACGCTCATCATTATGACGAGCAACGTCGGGGCCGAACAGATCAAGCGCAGTTCGACGCTCGGCTTTACCGCAGTGCAAAATGCGGAGCGCGATTTCGAGCAGATGAAAGACAAAGTGATGGCGGAGCTCAAGAAAAGCTTCCGGCCGGAGTTCCTGAACCGGATCGACGAGATTATCGTCTTCCACTCGCTCGAGCAGGAGCATATCAAGCAAATCGTGACGCTGATGGCCGACGAGCTGCGCAAACGGCTGCGCGAGCAGGACATCGACTTCGAGCTGACCGACGCGGCGGTCAACTTCCTTGCCAAGGAAGGGTTCGATCCGCAGTATGGCGCCCGTCCGCTGCGCCGCGCGATTCAGAAGCATATCGAAGACCGGCTGTCCGAAGATCTGCTGACCGGCAAAATTTCCAAAGGTAACAAGCTCATCATTGACGAGAAAAACGGAGAGTTGACAGTCGAGCAGGCGAACGCGGAGACAGCGAACAAATAAGGTCTACAGCAGAGCGGCAGCGACAAGCTGCCGCTCTGCTGGCGCGTTGGCCGAATTTTCTATGTTGCGGAAGACTGATCCCCCAATTTGAGCCGGCAGAGACTGCCGGTTTGTTTCGTTTTTATAAAGAAAATAGGGTTTATACCGGCGCAAGGAAATGGTAAACTTTGATTGACACCTGTTTCCGCAAGAAGGAGACTTTCATGGCTAAAATAAAAGTAAAATTCGCATGCACGGAATGCGGAATGGAATCGCCGAAATGGCTTGGCAAATGTCCCGGCTGCGGTTCCTGGAATACGATGGTGGAGGAAAAGGAAACCGTCATAAAAACGTCCGGCGCCGCCGCGCTTTTTCAGGCGAAAGAAAAGCCGCGTTCCATCATAGATATAGATAGCGGAGAAGAGCCGAGAGTCGAGACGGGCATGCGGGAATTAAACCGCGTTCTCGGCGGCGGCATCGTGCCGGGTTCGCTCATTCTCGTCGGCGGCGATCCCGGAATCGGCAAGTCCACGCTATTGTTGCAAACGTCGAACGCGCTTGCTTCCAAGAAGCTGACCGTGCTTTATATTTCCGGCGAGGAATCGGTCCGGCAAACGAAGCTGCGGGCCGACCGGCTTGGCGCCCTGTCGGCATCGCTGTTGGTGTTGTGCGAGACGAACGTCGAGCGGATTCACGAAGCGATCGATTCGGTCAAACCGGACTTTCTCGTCATCGATTCGATTCAGACGGTCTTCGATCCGAACGTGCCGTCGGCGCCGGGAAGCGTCGCCCAGGTGCGGGAGTGCACCGCCCATTTTATGCGGGTGGCCAAAGGCCAGGGCATCGCCACGGTGCTTGTCGGCCATGTGACGAAAGAAGGGGCGATCGCCGGTCCCCGGCTGTTGGAGCATATGGTCGATTGCGTGCTCTACTTTGAGGGCGAGCGGCACCATTCGTACCGTCTTTTGCGGGCGGTCAAAAACCGGTTCGGTTCGACGAACGAAATCGGCATATTCGAAATGGGCGAGACAGGACTTTCGGAAGTCAGCAATCCGTCCGAATTGTTTCTGTCCGAAAGGCCGCTCGGCGTAGCGGGCTCGACGGTCGTTGCCAGCATGGAGGGAACGCGTCCCGTGCTGGTCGAGCTGCAGGCGCTGGTGGCGCCGACCCATTTTCCTTCGCCCCGCCGCATGTCGACGGGCATTGACCATCATCGGATGGCGCTCATTATCGCCGTGCTCGAGAAGCGGAACGGCATGTTCCTGCAGACGCAGGATGCGTACCTGAACGTAGCGGGCGGCGTAAGGCTGGATGAGCCTGCGGTCGATCTGGCAGCGGCGGTCAGTCTGGCGTCGAGCTTCCGCGATGTCCCTACTCGCCCCTATGACGTCATATTCGGCGAGATCGGACTTACGGGTGAGGTGCGCGCCGTCTCGCGCAGCGAGCAGCGGGTAAGGGAGGCTCATAAGCTAGGCTTCAAACGGGTTATTATGCCCGAAAACAGTTTGAAAGGGTGGAATCCTCCGCCGGGCATCGAGATCATCGGTGTCGGAACGGTGGCGGAGGCGCTCAGCGCAGCGCTCGAATAGGGGGCAAATGATGAAAGAGCAGAATCAACAGGAAATTATGAATCAATTGCTGCAGCTTGTCGCGCCGGGCACCGCTTTTCGCGAAGGACTGGAAAACGTACTCCGGGCCAAAACCGGGGCATTGATCGTTGTCGGATATAGTCCTGAAGTGATGGAAGTGGTTGACGGCGGCTTTTCGATCAACTGCGATTTTACGCCCAGTTATCTATATGAGCTTGCCAAGATGGACGGAGCCATCATCTTGAGCGAGGATTTGCGCCGTATTCTGTACGCCAACACGCAGTTGATCCCGAACAGCTCGATTCCGTCGTCGGAGACGGGAATCCGTCACCGGACGGCGGAGCGGGTCGCCAAGCAGACCGGCAAGCTCGTCGTATCGATTTCGCAGCGGCGCAACGTCATTACGCTGTATCAGGGCAACTTGCGATATGCCTTGAAAGAAATTGGCGTCATTCTGACAAAAGCGAATCAGGCGATACAGACGCTTGAGAAATACAAGGCGGTGCTCAATCAGGCATTCACCAACTTGTCGGCTCTCGAATTTGAGGAGCTGGTCACACTTCAGGAAGTCGCGCATGTCATTCAGCGCGTGGAAATGGTGCTTCGCATCAAGATGGAAATCAAACGCTATATCAACGAGCTCGGCACCGAAGGCCGGCTTATCAGCATGCAGATGGATGAGCTTGTTGGCGGTGTGGAAGAGGATGCCTGGTTTTTGTTGAAAGACTACGCCAAAGACAACTCGGACGAACGGCTCAGGGAAATTAAAAACGGGCTCAAAAAGCTCGGTTCGGAAGAACTGCTCGACGCGCCGCATATTATCCGGCTTATCGGATACGCTAACCCCGGGGCGATGGCCGACGAAGCGGTATCGCCGCGCGGTTACCGTCTGCTGAACAAAATCCCTCGCCTGCCGCTCGTCGTGATGCATAATCTGGTGGAGCGTTTCGGTCATTTGTCCAACATCGTGACGGCAAGCAGCGAGGAGCTGGACGAGGTGGACGGCATCGGGGAAGCCCGGGCAAGAGCGATCAAGGAAGGGCTTAAACGGATTCAGGAACAAATGTTTATTGACAGACAGATTTAAGTCCAGTAGAATAGGAAGAATGCGGAGATGTCGAGGTCAGACCGCATAACTGCATGCCGTGGTCCGTCTGCGCGAATGCGCAATTCGGATACCTCGAGTAGAAAATGAGGTGAACGGATGATCACGAAGTCGATACCGAGTCTTTTTACGATAGGGAATCTTTTTCTGGGGATCATCGCGATAATACTTGTATTTAACGAAAAGCCGGATTATGCCGCCATGATGGTTATTATCGCCATGCTGCTCGACGGCGTCGATGGCCGCGTTGCCCGGGCGCTAAACGCCCAAAGCGATTTCGGCAAAGAACTGGACTCCTTGTCGGACGTCATTTCCTTCGGTGTCGCTCCGGCATTTATTATGTACGTGGTGGCGTTTCAGGATGTCAACGAAGCGGCGGCCTGGATTATAACCGCAATCTTCCCGATTTGCGGGGCGCTCAGGCTGGCCCGCTTTAATGTTATAGCCGGCGTCCCCGGTTATTTTGTCGGCTTGCCGATTCCCGCCGCAGGCGGCGTTCTCGCCACGCTGGCTCTATTCGCGAAAGACATTCCGGTAGCGGTGATGATGGGCAGCACGCTGCTGCTGTCCTATTTGATGGTCAGCCGGATCAAATATCCGAATTTCAAGAAAGTCGGCATTCCGCGCGGAGCGATCTGGGTCATTCCGATTGTCGTTGCCGTCGCCGTCGTACTCGGCATTTTGCTGCCGCAGCATCTGTCCAAAATTATTTTGATCCCGCTGCTGCTGTATGCCTTGTACGGGATAAAAAAAAACGTTGATCGCCGGTTGTCCGGCAAAAGCCGAAAACAGAAGCTTGGCAAGCGCATGAACGGCGAAACGCCGAAATCGGAGCATTCCGCCTGAGGTTCAATCAAAATAAAGATCGCGCATCGGCGCCTTTCGTCAAGGCGGGCGATGCGCGATTTTTTACGTTGACGCCGGTGTGCGGGCGTCAAGTCAAATTGAATAGGCCGAGCGTGGAACACTTGTCCCGTTCGGAGGCAACGACTTCTTCGAGCTGAATGTCGAGCAGATTGCACAAGGCGGACATATAAAACAGGTTTCGACCGAGCTCTGCCTTCAACACGTCGCGGCACGTTTCGCATAATTGACCGGACATATGATTCTCCAGCGTTTCCTTCGCTTTCTCCAGATCGATTTCTTCCGGAAACCGCTGCTTGCGCGCATTCAATTCGATGCAGCCGCATTCCGTTACCGCCTTGGCGACGGCCCGATTGACGGACGCGCCGGATTGACTCAATTTGGACATGATGTCAAGCAAGCTGCGATGCCGAAGGACCAATTCCGAGACTTGCTGTTGAAACATTTCTAGCGTCGGGGCGTTCATTCGGTTCCACCTCTTTCTCATTTGCTTTTATATCCAACATTATAATCCTCTGCCGGCCGCATTTCAAAAGCTGTTTGAAAATCGATGCCGCCATCCGCGATTAACCTATCCGGAATTGGAACATACTAGTAACGGAGGTGGATGGCATTGGTTAAAAAAATAATTCAGTTTCTTGGCATCCTGGCCGGCGGTATGGCTGGTGCGGAAGTATACGACAACTTGAATCCCGGACAAATCTGGACCGAGCAGGCGTTTGGCATCCTGCAGCGTTCCTTGGGGTATTACGGCCATGTCGCGGCCGGCGCCGTTCTGGGCCTGCTTCTGGCTGCGGCCATGGCAGGGCGGATTGTGCTGTGGCTGGAACGCAGCGCCGAACGGACGGCCGGTATGCCGGCCGAAGAGCTTGCGGCGGGGACGGCCGGCGCGGCGGCGGGATTGCTGCTGGCGGCTCTTCTGTATCCCGCGATGGCCAAATTCGACGGCGTGTGGACTCTTGCGCCGGCTGCGGCGGCGCTGATGTTCGGCTACGTCGGCATGAGGCTCGGCCTTAGCAAGCGCGCCGAACTTGCGGCAGGCTGGCAAGCGCTTGTCGAGTCGCGAAAACCCGTAGTGCCCCAGGAAGAGGTTGATGGCTTCGAAGAGCATAAAATATTGGACACAAGCGTCATTATCGACGGACGTATTGCGGACATTTGCAAGACCGGATTTATTGAAGGAACCCTTGTTATTCCCGAATTCGTGCTTGAGGAGCTTCAACATATCGCCGATTCGTCCGATTTGCTCAAGCGCAACCGCGGACGGCGCGGCCTTGATATTTTGAACAAAATCCAGAAAGAACTCGACGTCAAGGTGTTAATCTACGAGGGCGACTTCGAGGAGATCGGCGAAGTGGACAGCAAGCTGGTCAAGCTGGCCAAGGCGCTGCGGGGAAAAGTCGTCACGAACGACTTCAACCTGAACAAAGTGTGCGAGCTGCAGGGCGTGTCGGTGCTGAATATCAACGATCTGGCGAATGCCGTCAAGCCGGTCGTGCTGCCAGGGGAAGAAATTGTCGTGCAGGTTATCAAGGATGGCAAGGAGCACGGTCAAGGCGTCGCCTATCTGGATGACGGCACGATGATCGTCGTGGAAGGCGGACGCGATTATATCGGCACGACGATGGAGGTGCTGGTCACCAGCGTGCTGCAGACATCGGCAGGCCGAATGATATTCGCCAAACCGAAGCTGTTGGAAAAAGCGCTGTAACAGGTTATCATTAAACTGTTGCACACTACTGACAGCAAGGCAGGTTGAGCGATGGGAAACGAATGGGGCGCCGTCGTCGTGGCGGCCGGCAGGGGAACCCGGATGGGCACGGCGGAAAGCAAGCAATATTTATTGCTGCGGGACAAGCCGATTCTCGTCCATACGCTGGAGACGTTCCAGTCGATGGCGGAAATTGCCGAAATCGCGCTTGTCGTCGGCAAGGACGACATCGGGCGGTGCTCGGAATGGACGAGCCGATACGGTTTGACGAAGGTTCGCGCGATTGTCGAAGGCGGCCGCGAGCGGCAGCATTCGGTCATGCGGGGCCTGGCAGCCCTCGGAACGGATTGGGCGATGGTGCATGACGGGGTGCGCCCGTTCGTCCGCGCGTCGTCGATCCGCGCTTGCTGCGCGGCGGCGGAGCGTGTCGGGGCGGCGGTGCTGGCCGTGCCGGTCAAGGATACGATCAAGCAGGTTGGCCCGGACGGGCTGATTGCCTCGACGCCGGATCGACGAAGCTTGTGGGCGATACAGACGCCGCAAGCTTTTCGCCGTTCGTTGCTGCAGGAGGCGCTGGAGCGGGCCGCTGCGGAAGGCTTCCTCGGCACCGACGACGCGATGGCGGTGGAGCGGACGGGCGCGCCGGTCGCGGTTGTCGAAGGCGATTATACCAATATAAAAATTACGACGCCCGACGATCTGGCATGGGCGGAGTTTCTGCTGAACAGACGGGATGGAGAGGGGAACGGAGCATGATCAGAGTGGGACAAGGCTTCGACGTGCATCAATTGGCCGAAGGCCGCGATTGCATCATTGGCGGGGTGAAAATTCCGTACGAGAAAGGACTGCTCGGCCATTCGGACGCCGACGTGCTGCTGCACGCGGTTGCCGATGCCGTACTGGGCGCGCTGGGACTTGGCGACATCGGGCGGCATTTTCCCGATACCGATCCGGCGTACAAGGACGCCGACAGCCTGCAGCTGCTCAAGCGGGTGTGGGAGATGGCCAGGGAGCGGGGATATCGGCTCGGCAACGCCGACGCCACCATCATCGCGCAGCGACCGAAGATGGCGCCTTATATCCCGCAGATGGCGGAGACGATCGCGAAGGCGCTGGATGCGGACACGTCGCAGGTGAACGTGAAGGCGACGACGACCGAGCATCTCGGTTTTACGGGCAGAGGGGAAGGAATTGCGGCCCAATCTGTTGTCTGTCTGGTCAAGGATATGCTATGATTACGAAATAAATTTCGGGAGTGCGAGAGAAGGGGTTGTCAGGGATGACGCAGGAAATCCGGGTCCGGTATGCGCCGTCGCCGACGGGACATCTGCATATCGGCAACGCAAGAACGGCCTTGTTCAATTATTTGTTTGCCCGCAAGCAGGGCGGAAAATTGATCGTTCGCATCGAAGATACCGACGTCAAGCGCAATGTCGCCGGCGGCGAAGAGAATCAGCTGAAATATTTGAAATGGCTCGGCATCGATTGGGACGAAAGCGTCGATATCGGCGGCGGATACGGTCCTTATCGCCAGACGGAACGGCTCGATATTTATCGCCGGTATTGGCAGGAGCTGATCGACAAAGGGCTTGCTTATCCGTGCTACTGCACGGAAGAGGAGCTGGAGCGGGAACGCGAGGAGCAGATTGCGCGCGGCGAAACGCCGCGCTATTCCGGCAAGCACCGCAATTTGACGGAGGAGCAGCGCCGCGCTTACGAGGCCGAAGGGCGCCGTCCCAGCATCCGGTTCCGCGTGCCGGAAGGCAAGACCTACAAGTTCCACGATATGGTGAAGGGCGAGATTTCCTTCGAATCCGACGGCATCGGCGATTTCGTCATTGTGAAGAAGGACGGCATCCCCACCTATAATTTCGCCGTCGTCGTCGATGACCATGAAATGCGAATCAGCCATGTGCTGCGCGGGGAAGACCATATCTCCAACACGCCCCGCCAACTGATGATCTACGAGGCGTTCGGCTGGGAGCCCCCTCAGTTCGGCCATATGACGCTGATCGTGAACGAAGCGAGGAAGAAGCTTAGCAAGCGCGACGAATCGATCATCCAGTTCATCGAGCAATATGACGAGCTTGGCTATGTGCCGGAAGCATTGTTCAATTTCATCGCGCTGCTCGGCTGGTCTCCGGCCGGGGAACAGGAAATCTTCAGCCGCCAGGAACTGATCGAACAGTTCGACGCCGCGCGGCTGAGCAAAAGTCCGGCCGTATTCGACACGAGCAAGCTGCGCTGGATGAACAACGAATATTTGAAACGGCTCGAACCGGAGCGGCTTGTCGACATGTGTCTGCCTCATCTGCAGCGGGCAGGGCGGGTTCCTGCCGAGCTTGACGCAGCGGCGCGGGAGTGGGTCCGGAATCTGGTCGAGCTGTACCGGGATAAGCTGGATTTCGCTGCCGAAATTGTGCCTAAGACCGAGCTGTTCTTCCGCGAATCGACAGAAGACGAGCCGGAAGCGGCGGAAGTGCTGGCAGAGGAGCATGTTCCCGCCGTGCTGGAGGCGCTGCTGGAGCGAATGGAAGCGGGAGCCGGGGAGCCGTTCGATGCGGACGGCGTAAAGGCGATCGTGAAAGCCGTTCAGCAAGCGACCGGATTCAAGGGCAAGCAGCTGTTCATGCCGATTCGCGCGGCGTTGACCGGGCAAACGCACGGACCCGATCTGAACCAGACGATCGCGCTGCTTGGACGGGAGCGCGTCGTCGCCAGGCTGCGGGCGAGGCTGGGGCGCTGACCGATCGGCGCGGCCCGGGCGGCCGGCCGCAAGCGAGGCAATTTGCGGCACGACCGGAAGATATCGCTTGCAGAGCGGGTATTGTCACATAAACGTCGATGACGTATACTGAAGTATGAATTGTATATGGATACGTTTGAAAGGCATTGAACAGGAGAAGTACGCCGAAGACGGGTTCGCAGAGAGGACGATCAAGGGCCGTTCGGGCTATTAAGCTCCGAAGGTCCGGGGCTGGAAGTCGTCTGTTCCCGGTCGGCGGAAGATGCGCCTGGGAGCCTTGCTCCGAGCCGCGCCAATGCGCTTCGGGATCCGGCCGAACGGCCGATCGTTCCGGCGTTGAGCGCGGGGTAGGCGGCAACGCGTGCCCGCGTTATCGGGCGACAGAGATGGGGAATTTCTCCCCAAGCAGAGTGGAACCGCGAATTGAACGCCTCTGCAGCTTCGGGCTGCGGAGGCGTTCGCTTTTGGCATGCGGCTCCGATTTTACCGCGAAAGAAAGCTTCGCCGGGCAAATGGCGAAGTCGTAGAAGAAGGGGATCGGTTATGTTCGACAATATACGTTCGGACATCCAGGCCGTTTTCGACAACGACCCGGCTGCCCGCAGCAAATTTGAAGTCATATTTACGTATTCGGGTCTTCATGCCATATGGATGCATCGGATTGCGCATGCTTTATACAAACGGGGCTGGTTCACGATTGCCCGGATCATCTCCCAGTTCAGCCGGTTCATGACGGGCATCGAAATTCATCCCGGCGCCAAAATCGGCCGCCGGCTGTTTATCGACCACGGCATGGGCGTCGTGATCGGCGAGACATGCGAAATCGGCGACGATGTCGTCATTTACCAGGGCGTTACGCTGGGCGGAACGGGCAAAGAGAAAGGCAAACGGCACCCGACGATCGGCAACAACGTCGTCATCGCTTCGGGAGCCAAAGTGCTCGGATCGTTCCGGGTCGGCGACAACAGCAATATCGGCGCCAACTCGGTCGTGCTGCGGGAGGTGCCGCCGAACAGCACGGTCGTCGGCATCCCCGGACGCATCGTCAAGCGCAACGGCGAGCGGGTTGGCGACCGGCTCGACCATACGCGTCTGCCCGACCCCGTTATCGATCTGTGCCGCAATATGCAGAACGAGATCGACAGCCTGAAAGCCGAGTTGCAGCGGCTTCGGGAGGAGAGAGCGAAGGAGAAGGTCTAACATGAGTTTGAAAGTTTACAATACGCTAACCCGCGAGAAGGAAACGTTCGAACCGCTCGTACCGGGCAAGGTCAAGATGTATGTTTGCGGCCCGACCGTATACGATTATATTCATATCGGCAACGCGCGGCCGGCTATTCTGTTCGACGTTGTCCGCCGTTATCTGGAAGCGTCGGGCTACGAGGTCACTTATATCGTCAACTTTACCGATGTGGACGACAAGCTGATTCGCAAAGCCGAACAGCTCGGGTCGACGGTGCCGGAGGTGGCGGACCGGTTCATCGCGGCATTCGAAGAGGATATTGCCGCGCTCGGTGTCCGCCGGGCAACCCGAAACCCGCGGGTGACGAGACATATCGACGATATCGTGGCTTTTATTAAAGGGCTCGAGGACAAAGGCTTCGCATACGCGAGCGGCGGCGACGTCTATTTCCGCACCGGCAAGTTCGGGGAGTACGGCAAGCTGTCGCACCAGAATCTGGAGGAGCTGCAGTTCGGCATCCGCATCGAAGTCGACGAGCGCAAGGAAAATCCGGAAGATTTCGTGCTGTGGAAAGGGGCCAAACCTGGGGAAATATCGTGGGATAGCCCTTGGGGGCCGGGCCGCCCGGGTTGGCATATCGAATGCTCGGCCATGGCGCGCCATTATCTCGGCGACACGCTGGACATTCACGGCGGCGGCCATGACCTGCAGTTTCCGCATCACGAATGCGAGGTGGCGCAATCGGAGGCGCTGACCGGCAAGCCGCTGGCGCGCTACTGGATGCATAACGGGTACATCCACATTAACAATGAAAAAATGTCGAAATCGCTCGGTAACGGCATAACGGTCCGCGAACTGCTGAAGCGGACGAAGCCGGAAGCGGTGCGGTACTTCATGCTTGCCACCCATTACAGAAGCCCGCTCAATTTCAGCGACAGCACGATTCGTCAGGCGGAGAACAGCGTTTTGCGGATCGCCAACTGCAACAGCAATTTGCACCACCGGATGGCGGCGATCGGAGCGGAGCCGGTTACGGAGGTTCGCAAGCTGAACGAGCCGCCGCTTCCTTCCGGAGATGAAGCGCTGGACGAACGGCTGCGGGAAATTCTGGACCGGTTCCGGGCCAAGATGGACGACGATTTCAATACGCCGGATGCGATAACGGCCGTGTTCGATCTCGTGGCGGAGGCGAACCAGTACATGCAGCGCGACGTTGCCACGGCGTCCGGCCTTCGGGCGCTCGCCGATCTGCTGCTGCGCATGGACGACGTGCTCGGCCTGTTGCCTTCGCCGGAGGAGGCGAACGGGCTGCTTGACGAGGAAGTCGAGCGCTTGATCGCGGAGCGGGCCGAAGCGCGGAAAGCCAAAAATTGGGCGCGCGCAGACGAAATTCGCGATTTGCTCGCCGCGCAGGGCATCGTGCTGGAAGATACCCCGCAAGGGCTTCGATGGCGGCGCAAATGAGCGGGCCTTCGGAAGGCGGCCCGGGCTTTGCCAAGGCTGGCGGCGCGGAAGGCGCGGAACTTCGTGCCGCGACCGCGGCCGGGGAATCCCGGGCGGCGGACGAGCCGGACTGGCTGTATTTCGAGCCGGATAAGCCGGCGCATTTGTTGAATCCTGCCGTCCTCGCCTATATCGGGGATGCCGTGTTCGAGCTTATGATCCGGCAGCGGCTTGTCGCCATGACGAACCATAAGCCGCATCACCTGCACCGGGAAGCGACCGGATGGGTATCGGCCAAGGCGCAGCGCCGCATTCTGGAGCGGTGGGAGCCGCTCTTGACGGAAGAAGAGGCGGATATCGTCCGGCGCGGTCGCAATGCGAAGTCCGGCGCGCCGCCGAAAAATGCGGATGTGGCCGATTACCGCCAGGCGACGGCGCTCGAGTGTCTGGTCGGCTATTTATATTATGAACGGCGGGGAGAACGGCTGCGCGAGCTGTTCGATTATGTCATCCGCTTGGGAGGACCTGGTCACGATGGAACGAAATAAGCAACAAGACCCGAATGAGTGGATTGCCGGCAAGCACCCCGTGCTCGAAGCGCTGCGCGCCGGCAGAGAAATCAACAAAATCTGGGTGGCCGAAGGCTCGCAGAAAGGATTGTCGCACATTGTCGGCGAAGCGCGAAAGGCCGGCATCGTCGTTCAAGCCGTCGACCGGCGCAAGCTTGACCAGATGGTGCCGGGAGCGGCGCATCAAGGCGTAATCGCGCAAGCGGCGCCATACCGGTACGCCGAGGTCGAAGAACTGCTCGATCTGGCGCGCGCCCGGGGAGAGTCGCCCTTCTTGCTCATACTGGATGAAATCGAGGACCCGCATAACCTCGGATCGATTCTGCGGACGGCGGAATGCACGGGGGTGCACGGGGTTATCATTCCGAAGCGGCGGTCGGTCGGTCTGACGGCCACCGTCTCCAAAACGTCCGCGGGCGCGGCCGAATATGTTCCGGTCGCCCGGGTGACCAATTTGGCTCAGACGATGGAGCGCCTGAAAGAAGCCGGCATCTGGATTGCGGGTACGGATGTCGCCGCCGGGCAGGATGTGTACCGGGCCGATTTCAATGTGCCGCTCGCCGTCGTCATCGGCAACGAAAATAAAGGCATCGGCCGGCTGGTCAAACAGAAATGCGACTTTCTCGTACGGCTGCCGATGTTCGGACGGCTCAATTCCCTGAACGCATCGGTGGCGGCCGGTGTGCTGATGTACGAGGTTGTCCGCCAGCGGCGGGGCGGCTGAACGTGCAAAAGCGTGAGGATGTGCTTCTGGTCGACGGCTACAATATGATCGGCGCCTGGCCGGAGCTGGAGAAGCTGAAGGATACGGACATGGAAGGCGCCCGCGACCGGCTGCTCGATTTGCTGGCGGACTATCAGGGGTTCACGGGCATGCGCATTTACGTCGTCTTCGACGCCCATCAGGTTCCGGGGCTCGGGGCGAAATATCGGCAGCACAAGCTGACGGTGCTCTTTACCAAAGAAAAGGAGACGGCGGACGAGTGCATTGAGCGGCTGGTCATCGACCTGCAGCGCAGAGGGCGCAATATTTATGTGGCCACTTCCGATCTGGTGGAACAACATGTCGCTTTCGGCAAGGGAGCCTTGCGCGTATCGGCGCGCGAACTGCGGCTCGATATCGAGCATTGCCGCAACCGGATCGAGCAGACGCTGCGGGAGGAACGTCCCGAGATGCGCATGACGCTGGACGGGAAGCTGAGCCTGGATGTCCGCATGCAGTTGGAGCGTATGAGGCGCGGAACCGTATCGGACAGCGAAGGGGGTAGTGGCAAAAAGGGCCGCGGTTGACGGTGTCAGACGCGATCATGTATACTGTGTCTATATTTGCTAGTGCGGAGTCTGGCATAATACTGCACGCCATGCAGGCCGGAGGGATAGTTCGTGAGCATCGACCTCAAAGAATGGAGTACGAAGGATTACGACTGCAGAACGGACGAGGATGTCGTGGATGCGGTCCGCGATGGCGACAGCGAGGCGCTGGAGTATCTGATCAACAAATATAAAAATTTTGTCCGGGCCAAGGCTCGCTCCTATTTTCTGATCGGCGCCGACCGGGAAGATATCGTTCAGGAAGGCATGATTGGCTTGTACAAGTCGATCCGCGATTTCAAGGGTGACAAGCTGTCCTCCTTCAAAGCTTTTGCCGAACTGTGCATTACCCGCCAGATTATCACCGCGATCAAAACGGCCACCCGCCAGAAACACATTCCACTCAATTCCTACGTTTCGCTGGACAAGCCGATCTACGATGAAGATTCCGACCGCACCCTGCTGGACGTCATCTGCGGCACCCGGGTTTCAGATCCCGAAGAGCTGATTATCAATCAGGAAGAATTTGTCGGGCTGGAGGATAAAATGTCCGAGATTTTGAGCGACCTGGAACGGAAGGTGCTGATGCTGTACCTGGACGGCCGCTCTTATCAGGAGATCGCGGTTGATCTCGACCGGCACGTCAAGTCGATCGACAACGCATTGCAGCGGGTAAAGCGAAAGCTGGAACGGTATTTGGAAGTTCGCAACGTAGGGGGCTAAAGCCGGCGAAGCGTTCGGACGACATAGCCTTCGGCGAGAGAGCGCACGGGGACACCGTGCGTTTTTGCATGTTTGCCGATGGAAAATTCGGGACATACTGGTACGGGATTCCGAAATCGAAGCCTGAACGCGCCGTCCTTGCCGACCGCTTTCCGCCCCGGGCGCAGTACGAAGCCAATCTTTTCGTTGACACTCCCTGACCCATATGATAAATTGTTTTAGGTAGCCTTAAGTGCGAGGTTTTTTTTCTATTGGCTCCGTATTGCTCAGATGCAGATGTTATCGTTTAACATAACGCGACATCGTGTTCTTGATTTTACAGTAAGCAGCTCGGGAGGTGTACTTTCAACATGCGGGTTATTATTACGCTTGCTTGCACGAATTGCAAACAGAGAAACTACACGACGACCAAAAACAAGCGCAACCACCCCGACCGCATCGAGATGAAGAAGTTTTGCAAGTTTTGCAACGAGCATACTCCTCATCGCGAGACGAGATAATAGGAGGTGTCGACGTGGCATTTTTGGGCAAGCTGAAGCAGGGCTTCGGGACGACGTTCGGTTTCTTTGCCGACAGCTGGGCGGAGCTTAAGAAAGTCCGCTGGCCAAATCGTAAAGAGTTGACAAGCTATACGATTGTCGTCCTTGTGACGATCGTCCTTGTGACCATTTACTTTTGGCTTCTTGACATCGGGATCTCTGAATTGGTCGGACTGATTGTTTAAGAAGATTCCAAAGGTGGATTATGATGGAGAAAAGATGGTATGTCGTCCATACTTACTCGGGGTATGAGAACAAAGTAAAAGCCAACCTGGAACGCCGGGTAAGCTCGATGGGCATGGAAGATAAAATTTTCCGTGTTCTCGTGCCGATGGAAGAGGAACTTGTGAACAAAGACGGGAAGAAAAAAACCGTCATGCGCAAAGTTTATCCCGGCTACGTCCTTGTGGAGATGATCCAGACGGACGATTCCTGGTATGTTGTTCGCAATACGCCCGGCGTGACGGGATTTGTCGGTTCGACCGGCTCCGGCTCGAAGCCGATTCCGCTAATGCCCGACGAAGTGGAGCAAATTTTGCGCCATATGGGTATCGAGGAACCGAAGCCGAAGATTGAATTCGAGCTGAAAGAGACTGTTCGCGTAAAAGTAGGTCCTTTCGCCGATTTTGTCGGTACGGTGGAAGAAATCATCCCCGACAAAAGCAAGCTGAAGGTGCATGTCAACATGTTTGGCAGGGAAACCCCGCTTGAGCTGGACTACACTCAAGTGGAAAAGATATAAATTTTTAAATATCCGGTTTCCGGATTCGTCGGTTCCCTCCGGCGAAGGCGGGATGAATGGCCCGCTTCATGCAGAATGAGGCAAGGAGGTGTGCAACATGGCAAAGAAGGTCATCAAAGTGGTCAAACTGCAGGTTCCCGCAGGCAAAGCCAACCCGGCTCCGCCAATCGGTCCCGCACTCGGTCAGGCCGGCGTCAACATTATGGCGTTTTGTAAAGAGTTCAACGCCCGTACCGCCGATCAGTCCGGATTGATCATTCCGGTCGTCATTACCGTTTTCGAAGACCGCTCGTTCACGTTTGAAACGAAGACGCCTCCGGCAGCTGTTCTGCTTCGCGTCGCGGCGGGAATCGAAAAAGGTTCCGGCGAGCCGAACAAGAAGAAGGTCGCTACCGTGAAACGCGCTAAAATCCGCGAAATCGCGGAGCAGAAGATGCCCGATCTCAACGCGGCTTCGGTCGAAGCGGCAATGCGTATGGTGGAAGGCACCGCGCGCAGTATGGGCGTCGTGATCGAGGACTGATATCGCCGCGTCCGATCAGGATCCGGCGGCCCGCGCAAGCGGGATCGCATGCGGAGCGCCAGGCGCTTCGCGGCGTGGGAGGAACGTCCGGCAAGGACGTCCGCTATAACCACAGGAGGAGGAAATTCAAATGGCCAAACACGGCAAGAAGTATCTTGAAGCCGCCAAGCTGATTGACAGCGAAGCGACTTATGAGCCGCTCGAAGCAATCGAGCTCGTAAAGAAAGGCGCATCGGCCAAATTCGACGAGTCAGTCGAGGTTGCCGTCCGTCTGGGCGTAGACCCGCGGAAGCAAGACCAGGCGGTGCGCGGCGTTGTCGTTCTGCCGCACGGTACGGGCAAAACGAAGCGCGTGCTTGTATTCGCCAAAGGCGAAAAAGCGAAGGAAGCCGAAGCTGCCGGCGCCGATTATGTCGGCGATTCGGATATGATCAACAAAATCCAACAAGGCTGGTTCGAGTTCGACGTCTGCGTTGCAACGCCGGACATGATGGCCGAAGTTGGTAAGCTTGGACGGATTCTGGGCGGCAAAGGCCTTATGCCGAACCCGAAAGCCGGTACGGTTACGTTCGACGTGGCGAAAGCCGTACAGGAAATCAAGGCGGGTAAAATCGAATACCGTCTCGACCGAGCAGGTCAAATCCATGCCCCGATCGGTAAAGTGTCGTTCGACGCCGAGAAGCTGGCCGAGAATCTGCAAACGCTGATCGAAGCGCTGAACCGTGCAAAACCGGCTGCGGCCAAAGGGGTTTACCTGAAAAACATTTCCGTTTCTTCGACGATGGGCCCTGGCGTCCGCGTGAACACGGCGGCATTCCGCTGAGAATAAAACGGAACCGACATTCGAATATGCATACCGTAGACAGTAGGTGCCCAAGGGCTTAATTTCCTACCGAGGTGTTATGATAAATCGTTTTGGCGATAGCGGGTTTCCGAGTTACGGAAGCCGTATCGCGGAACGGACCGTCATGGCCTTCGCCGTCTGCGGAGGCCATTTATTATGGCCTTCGCCAAAAGACGGGTGCCGGGCGCAATGAATGTCTACCATGAACCAACGGGAGGTGTACAGTTTGGCAAACGCAAGAATCATTCAGGAGAAGCAGCAAGCGGTCGAGGAAATTTCCACGAAGCTGCGCGAGAGTTCTTGCACGGTAGTCGCAGATTACCGGGGCTTGAACGTCGCTCAAGTGACGGAGCTGCGCAAACAGCTGCGTGAAGCCGGCGTTGAATTTTCGGTGCTGAAAAATTCGCTTGTTCGCCGTGCGACGGAATCGGCGGAGTTGTCGGAACTGAACGAGGTGCTGACGGGACCGACGGCGATCGCTTTCAGCAAGGACGACGTTGTAGCGCCGGCGAAGATTTTGAACGAATTCGCGAAAAAGAACGAAGCGCTGAAGCTGAAAGGCGGCGTGCTCGAAGGGCAAGTCGTCGGAGTCGAGCAGCTCAAAGCGCTCGCGGACCTGCCTTCCCGCGAAGGTCTGTTGTCCATGCTGCTTAGTGTACTGCAAGCGCCGATCCGCAACTTCGCGCTCGCGGTCAAGGCTGTCGCGGAGAAGCAAGAGGCTTGATTTCTTTAATGGCGGGCATGTCCCGGCCAAACTTGCAACGATATAAAATCAAAATTATGGAGGTTTAACCATGAGTAAAGAGCAAATTCTGGAAGCCATTAAAGGCATGAACGTTCTCGAACTGAACGAGCTGGTTAAAGCGATCGAAGAAGAATTCGGCGTAACGGCTGCTGCACCGGTAGCGGTTGTTGCAGGCGGCGGCGCTGCTGCAGAAGCTGCGGAGCAAACGGAATTCGAAGTCGTTCTCGCAAACGCTGGCGCATCCAAAATCAACGTTATCAAAGTCGTTCGCGAAATTACGGGTCTCGGCCTGAAAGAAGCGAAAGACCTTGTCGACAGCGCGCCGAAGACGCTCAAAGAGAACGTCAGCAAAGAAGAAGCGGAAGCCATCAAGGCGAAACTGGAAGAAGCCGGCGCTTCCGTAGAATTGAAATAAGCTTGATCTGCTTAAGGCGAACCCCTTGCAGCACTCTCGCTGCAGGGGGTTCGCTCGCTAAGCCGTAGTCTTACTTCGCATCGGTTAAGCGGAAGCCTGCGAAACAGCCTTTTCTCCCAGAAGGATAAGCGGATGCTTCCAATAGTCGTCTTTGCTGCGCAAAGGTATCAGGAGGTTATCGACATGTCCGACCATTACTATTCGAGAACGCCCGGAGTCGCGCACGACCGCCATATTCGGCAAGCGACGCTGCGAGGGTTAGCGTTTCGGTTTGTAACGGACGCCGGCGTCTTCTCCAAATCGAATGTCGATTTCGGCAGCCGTCTGCTGATCGAAACGATGGACGTGCCGCTCGACGCCGAGGTGCTTGACGTCGGATGCGGGTACGGGCCGATCGGGCTTGCCGCGGCCAGGCTCGCCCCGAAGGGTCGGGTGACGATGATCGATATTAATGAGCGGGCTGTCGAATTGGCGAAGGAAAATGCGGCGCTGAACGGCATTTCCAATGTGGATATCCGTCAGAGCGATCTGTTCGAAGCGGTGCGCGGCCGATCGTTCGATGTCGTGCTGACGAATCCTCCGATCCGGGCAGGGAAATCGATCGTTCACCGCATTTTTGAGGAAGGCTGGACGCTGCTCGTTCCGGGCGGGGCGATGTGGGTCGTTATCCAGAAGAAGCAAGGCGCGCCATCCGCGCAAGCGAAGCTGACAGAGGTATTTGGCAATGCGGACCTGATCGCGAGAGACAAAGGGTACTGGATATTGAAAGCAGTCAAGAGATAGACGAATAGACGCAGACGGCGACGAAGCAGCATCCTGTTAAGGAAGTTCTTTGTTGACTTGACTTTTTCAATATGGTATCATTATTAAATGTCAGCATGAGAATGGGGTCAATATCTTTAGTGTACTAAAATGTCAAGAGTTTTTTGCCGCGAAGCTGGCCCGTATAATTGCGGTACGGTATGAGCCGGCATCGTTATCGAATAAAATAATTAGCGCGGCATGCATAAAAAATTGACATTTGACGTATAATGTTTACATTTTGGGCTAAATTACTAGATATGGAACCGTACGCGCCCGCGCCGCGAATCGGTTTGGTTGCTGGAAAGATGCTCTTTTTTCGAACCTATTTCGATAAGGGCTTTTCTTTATTTATGATTCTGAAAGAAAAGGGTTTCCTTTTCCCGTTTCTTAAAAATCCAGGGAAGTATAAGATCCGCTTCTGTACTTTGCTTGGATTTTATCGCGAAACGGAAGCTTCGTCGGCTGCATGCCGGGCGAGGCCGTTTACGCTTGCATGAGGGGTGAGGTTAAGTTGGCAGGACATCTTGTTCAGTATGGTCGACGCACGCGGAGAAGTTACGCCCGTATCAAAGAAGTGCTCGAAGTTCCGAACCTGATTGAAATCCAACAGAAATCGTACGAGAAGTTTCTCGAGCAGGACCTGCTGGAACTGTTTCAGGACATCTCTCCGATTCAGGATTTTACGGGTAACCTGTCGCTGGAATTTATCGATTACAGCCTGGGCGAACCGAAATATTCAGTAGATGAATCGAAGGAACGCGACGTCACGTATGCCGCACCGCTGCGCGTAAAAGTGCGGCTGATCAACAAGGAAACGGGCGAAGTGAAAGAGCAGGAAGTGTTTATGGGCGATTTCCCGCTGATGACGGACACCGGTACGTTCATCATTAACGGGGCCGAACGGGTTATTGTCAGTCAATTGGTACGCTCCCCCAGCGTCTATTTTAGCACGAAAATAGACAAGAACGGGAAAAAGACGTACACGGCGACCGTCATTCCGAATCGGGGCGCATGGCTGGAGCTGGAGACCGACACGAAGGACATTATTTATGTTCGCATCGACCGCACCCGGAAAATCCCGGTTACGGTGCTCCTTCGCGCGCTCGGCTTTGGCACGGATGCCGAAATTTTGGATTTGCTCGGTCATGACGAATATATACGCAACACGCTGGACAAGGACAATACGGACTCGACGGAGAAAGCGCTGATCGAAATTTACGAACGCCTTCGTCCCGGCGAGCCGCCGACGCTGGAAAACGCGAAAAGCCTGCTCATTGCGCGCTTTTTCGATCCGAAACGGTACGACCTCGCCAACGTCGGACGTTACAAAATCAACAAAAAGCTTCACATCAAAAACCGTCTGTTCAACCAACGTCTGGCGGAAACGCTTGTCGATCCGACGACCGGCGAAATTATCGCCGAAGCGGGCCAAATGATCGACCGTCGTCTTTTGGACGAGATCATGCCTCATCTGGAGAACAACGTCGGTTTTAAAACTTATCATGTCTCGAATGGCATTCTTGATGCGGATAGTATTCCGCTTCAAGCTATCAGTGTATTCTCGCCTTTGGACGAAAACCAGGTTATCAAGGTCATCTCCAACGGCAATATCGACAAGTCCGTCAAACATATTACGCCGGCGGACATTATCGCGTCGATCAACTACTTCATTAACCTGCTGCACGGTGTGGGCAGCACGGACGATATCGACCACCTCGGCAACCGCCGGCTTCGTTCCGTCGGGGAACTGCTGCAGAACCAGTTCCGCATCGGTCTTTCGCGGATGGAGCGCGTCGTGCGCGAACGGATGTCCATTCAGGACGCCAATGCGATTACGCCGCAGGCGCTGATCAACATCCGTCCGGTTATCGCGTCGATCAAAGAATTTTTCGGTTCTTCGCAGCTGTCCCAATTTATGGACCAGACGAACCCGCTTGCCGAGTTGACGCATAAGCGGCGCCTGTCCGCGCTCGGACCGGGCGGCTTGACGCGGGAACGCGCAGGCATGGAAGTGCGCGACGTTCACCATTCCCATTACGGCCGGATGTGTCCGATCGAGACGCCGGAAGGACCGAACATCGGTCTGATCAACTCGTTGTCCACGTACGCCCGGATTAACGAATACGGATTTATCGAAACGCCGTATCGCTGGGTCGATCCGAAGACAAATCGCGTAACGGACCAGATCGCGTATTTGACGGCGGACGAAGAAGACAACTACGTCATCGCCCAGGCGAACGCGGAATTGACGGAAGACAACAGATTCAAAGACGACATGGTCATCGTCCGTTACAACAAGCAGGCGGACAATATTTTGACGATGCCGAGCGACCGCGTCGATTATATGGACGTTTCGCCGAAGCAGGTCGTCTCGGTTGCGACCGCGCTTATTCCGTTCCTCGAGAACGACGACTCTAACCGCGCGCTCATGGGCTCGAACATGCAGCGGCAAGCCGTTCCGCTTCTCGTTCCGAAAGCGCCGCTCGTCGGTACGGGCATGGAGCACAAGGCTGCCAAAGACTCGGGCGTATGCGTCGTGTCGCAGCATGACGGCATCGTGGAACGCGTAACGGCCAACGAAATTTGGGTTCGCCGCGTCGAGAACGTAGACGGCAAAATGGTGACGGGCGATCTGGTGAAGCACAAGCTGTACAAGTTTATGCGTTCGAACCAGGGAACGTGCATCAATCAGCGGCCGATCGTCCGCAAGGGCGACCAGGTGAAAAAAGGCGACATTTTGGCGGACGGTCCGTCCACAGAGCAAGGCGAATTGGCGCTTGGTCGCAACGTCGTCGTCGCGTTTATGACATGGGAAGGCTACAACTACGAGGATGCCATCCTGCTCAGCGAGAAACTGGTGAAAGAGGATGTTTATACGTCCATTCACATTGAGGAATATGAATCCGAAGCCCGGGATACGAAGCTCGGTCCGGAAGAAATCACGCGCGATATCCCGAACGTCGGGGAAGAAGCGCTCAAAAATCTCGACGAGCGCGGCATTATCCGGGTCGGCGCCGAGATCAGCGCGAACGATATTCTCGTTGGCAAAGTGACGCCGAAAGGCGTGACGGAGCTGACGGCGGAAGAGCGTCTGCTGCATGCGATCTTTGGCGAGAAGGCCCGGGAAGTAAGGGACACGTCTCTGCGCGTGCCTCACGGCACCGACGGCATCGTCGTCGACGTCAAAGTATTCACCCGCGAGAACGGCGACGAGCTGCCGCCCGGCGTCAATCAGCTGGTGCGCGTCTACATCGCGCAGAAGCGGAAAATTTCCGAAGGCGACAAGATGGCGGGCCGCCACGGCAACAAAGGCGTCATCGCCAGAATTATGCCGGAGGAAGACATGCCTTTCCTTCCGGACGGCACACCTGTAGAGGTTGTTCTCAACCCGCTGGGCGTCCCTTCCCGGATGAATATCGGCCAGGTGCTGGAGGTTCACCTCGGCATGGCCTGCAAACGGCTCGGCATTTATGCCGCCACGCCCGTATTCGACGGCGCAACCGAGCATGACGTGTTCGACTCGATGGAAGAGGCCGGCATGCAGCGCAACGGCAAGACGCTGCTGTACGACGGACGAACGGGGGAACCGTTCGAACGCGAGGTTACGGTCGGCGTCATGTACATGATCAAGCTTGCGCACATGGTCGACGACAAGATTCACGCTCGTTCCACCGGTCCGTACTCGCTCGTTACGCAGCAGCCGCTCGGCGGCAAGGCGCAGTTCGGCGGCCAGCGTTTCGGCGAGATGGAAGTCTGGGCGCTTGAAGCGTACGGAGCGGCGTATACGCTGCAGGAGATTTTGACCGTCAAGTCCGATGATGTCGTCGGCCGGGTCAAAACGTACGAATCGATCGTCAAAGGCGAGAACGTGCCGGAACCGGGCGTTCCGGAGTCGTTCAAAGTTTTGATCAAGGAGCTTCAGAGCCTCGGCATGGATGTGAAAATATTGACCGAGAACGAAGAAGAGATCGAAATGAAAGAGATCGACGACGAAGAAGAGACAGGCGGCGACAAGCTGAACCTGAATCTGGAAGGCGCCGAGGTTGGCGTAGAATAACGACATGTGGCGGATGACGTCCCCTGGCGGACGTCATCCGGGGTTTCGGTAACCAAGACGAAGGAGGGTTGCTCCTTGTTGGACGTGAACAACTTCGAGTACATGAAGATCGGGCTGGCTTCGCCGGACAAAATCCGTTCGTGGTCGCGCGGAGAAGTCAAAAAGCCGGAAACGATCAACTACAGGACGCTCAAACCGGAAAAAGAAGGTTTGTTCTGCGAGAAGATTTTCGGACCGACGAAGGACTGGGAATGTCATTGCGGCAAATATAAACGGGTGCGTTATAAAGGCGTCGTTTGCGACCGCTGTGGCGTTGAAGTGACCCGGGCGAAAGTTCGGCGGGAACGGATGGGACATATCGAGTTGGCCGCTCCCGTTTCGCATATCTGGTATTTCAAAGGCATTCCGAGCCGAATGGGGCTTGCGCTCGACATGTCGCCCCGTTCGCTGGAAGAGATCATCTATTTTGCATCGTATGTCGTAACCGATCCGGGCGATACGCCGCTCGAGAAGAAACAGCTGCTTTCCGAGAAGGAGTACCGGAGCTACCGGGAAAAATACGGTTACGGTTTTCAGGCGGGCATGGGCGCTGAAGCCGTCAAGAAGCTTCTGCAAGATATCGACATCGACAAAGAAGTGGAGACGCTGAAGGAAGAGCTGCGGACCGCTCAGGGCCAACGCCGCAACCGTGCGATCAAGCGGCTGGAAGTGATCGAAGCGTTCCGCAATTCGGGCAATCGTCCGGAATGGATGATTCTCGACGTGCTGCCCGTCATTCCGCCGGAGCTCCGGCCGATGGTGCAGCTTGACGGCGGACGTTTCGCCACTTCCGACCTGAACGATCTGTACCGCCGCGTCATTAACCGGAACAACCGTCTGAAGCGACTTCTGGATCTCGGCGCGCCGGACATTATCGTGCAGAACGAAAAACGGATGCTGCAGGAAGCGGTCGACGCGCTGATCGACAACGGCCGCCGCGGACGTCCCGTTACCGGTCCAGGCAACCGGCCGCTGAAATCGCTCAGCCATATGCTGAAAGGGAAGCAAGGCCGCTTCCGTCAGAACCTGCTGGGCAAACGGGTTGACTATTCCGGCCGTTCCGTTATCGTTGTCGGGCCGAGCCTGAAAATGTATCAGTGCGGGCTTCCGAAAGAGATGGCGCTCGAGCTGTTCAAGCCGTTCGTCATGAAGGAGCTTGTAAACAAAGGACTTGCCCATAACATCAAGAGCGCCAAGCGGAAGGTCGAGCGCGTAAGCCCGGAAGTCTGGGACGTGCTCGAAGAAGTGATCAAGGAGCATCCGGTGCTGCTCAACCGCGCTCCCACGCTGCACCGTCTCGGCATTCAGGCGTTCGAGCCGATTCTGGTGGAAGGCCGGGCTATCCGTCTGCATCCGCTCGTATGTACCGCGTACAACGCGGACTTTGACGGCGACCAGATGGCCGTTCACGTTCCGTTGTCGGCCGAGGCGCAAGCCGAGGCGCGGCTCTTGATGCTCGCTTCGGGCAACATTCTGAACCCGAAGGACGGCAAGCCGGTCGTTACGCCTTCCCAGGACATGGTGCTCGGCAGCTACTATTTGACGATGGACAACGTGGAGGCCAAAGGCAGCGGATCGGTGTTCGCAAGCGTGAACGAAGCGGTTTCCGCTTATCAGCGGGGAGTCGTATCGTTGCATGCGCGCGTCTTCATTCCGGCCAAGGCGCTGAAGAAAAAATCGTTTACCGAAGAGCAGCAGCGGGCGCTGCTGTCCACGACGGTCGGTAAAATTATTTTTAACGAAATTTTCCCGGATACGTTCCCTTACATCAACGAACCTTCGAAGGCGAACTTGCTGCA
This sequence comes from Paenibacillus cisolokensis, assembly GCF_050481165.1. NCBI lineage: Bacteria > Bacillati > Bacillota > Bacilli > Caryophanales > Paenibacillaceae > Paenibacillus > Paenibacillus cisolokensis. The sequence goes on along the minus strand of NZ_JBCNFP010000039.1, from coordinate 31,975 downwards.
AGGAACGCCGGACAAATATTTTGTGTTCGAGAAGGGCGCGGATTTGCGGGAGTTTATGCACAACGTGCCGCAAATGGGCGCTATCGGCAAAGAATATTTGGGTCAGATCATCGCCCATTGCTTCCGCGCCTATGAGACGACGCAGACCGCGATTATTCTCGACCGGATCAAGCAGCTCGGCTTCTCGTATTCCACGCGCGCGGGGATTACGATTGCCGTGGCCGACGTTGTCGTGCCGGAAGAAAAGCAGGATATCCTCCGCGAATCCGAGGAGAAGGTCCGCATCGTCATGAATCAGTATCGCCGCGGTCTTATTACGAACGAAGAGCGGTACGACAAAATTATCGAAATCTGGAGCCGGGCGAAGGACCAGATTACCGATATTTTGATGAAATCGATGGACCGCTACAATTCGATCATGCTTATGGTCGACTCCAAAGCGCGGGGTAACAAATCGCAGATTACCCAGCTGGGCGGGATGCGCGGTCTCATGGCGAACCCGTCGGGCCGGATTATCGAGCTTCCGATCAAGTCGAACTTCCGCGAAGGGCTGACGGTGCTGGAGTACTATATTTCCACGCACGGTGCTCGGAAAGGTCTCGCGGACACGGCGCTGCGTACGGCCGACTCGGGTTATTTGACCCGCCGTCTGGTCGACGTCGCGCAGGACGTCATCGTTCGGGAAGAGGATTGCGGTACGGACAAAGGCTTCACGGTCGGCAAAATCCAAGACGGCAAAGAAGTTATCGAGGATCTGTATGACCGCATCGAAGGGCGGTATTCGTTCGAGACGGTTCGCCATCCGGAAACGGGCGAAATTATCGTGGGCCGCAACGAGCTCATCGATGCGAGCAAGGCGGACGCCATCGTCAAGGCCGGCATCGAAAAGCTCCAGATCCGTTCCGTGCTCAGCTGCCGCGCCCGCCACGGCGTATGCAAAATTTGCTACGGCCGCAATCTGGCGACCGGGAAATTTGTCGAAATCGGCGAAGCGGTGGGCATTATCGCGGCCCAATCCATCGGCGAGCCGGGAACCCAGCTTACGATGCGGACATTCCATACCGGGGGCGTCGCCGGAGACGATATTACGCAAGGTTTGCCGCGGATTCAGGAGCTGTTCGAGGCCCGCAATCCGAAAGGCCAGGCGATTATCTCCGAGCTGGACGGCACGATCAAGAGCATTCGCGAAGCGAAGGACCGCCGCGAAATCGAAGTCGAGGGCGAGGCGGAGTCCAAAGTTTATTCCGTCACGTACGGTTCGCGCATCCGGGTAACGGAAGGTCAGGTCGTCGAAGCCGGCGACGAGCTGACGGACGGCTCGATCGACCCGAAAGATATGCTGCGCATTAAAGGGATACGCGGCGTGCAGAACTACATTCTGCAGGAAGTGCAGCGCGTATACCGGAACCAGGGTGTTGAGATCAATGACAAGCATATCGAAGTCATGATCAAGCAAATGCTGCGGAAAATCCGGATTGTGGAAGCCGGCGACACGCCGCTCTTGCCGGGTTCGTTCGTCGATATTCACGAATACGAGGCAGCAAACCGCGAAGCGATTCTGGCCGGACGCGAGCCTGCGGTCGCCAAGCCGATTCTGCTCGGGATTACGAAGGCGTCGCTTGAGACCGATTCGTTCCTTTCGGCCGCTTCGTTCCAGGAAACGACGCGCGTTCTGACCGATGCGGCAATCAAAGGCAAAGTCGACCAGCTGCTCGGCCTGAAGGAGAATGTCATTATCGGCAAGCTTATCCCTGCCGGTACGGGCATGAGCCGTTATCGCAACATTCGCTTTGCCGGGCTGGATGAGGAAGAGGCTCAGCCGGAAGAACATCTCGAAAACGAAACGGTTTCGATAGAGTCTTGACGAGTTGCCAGGGCGATCGCCGCGTGCAACGCGCGGCGATCTTTTATTCTGAAGCTCGTGCACATCTTTCTTGACAATGCCGGAATCAAGATGATAATATATCGGAGTGTGCCTGTATGTTCTTCTGCTTTTTTAGAGGAGAAAGGTGATTTCATGCCTATCCGAATCGGCACGAAGCAAACGACGAAAGCGGTGGAGCAACGGCTCGCCACGCTCGTCTATGTTGCGCAAGACGCAGATCCCCGTATTGTGAAGAAGGTCGTTGCGCTGTGTGAAACGGCGGGGATACCGGTCCAGTGGGTCGACACGATGAAGAATCTCGGGGCAACATGCGGGATCGACGTCGGAGCCGCTATGGCCGCGGTTATCCCTGATGAGAAATAAGAAACGGACGTTTTTGCCGGAAGTGACTTTGTATAAAGGCCGGACGGCAAAAACGTTTGTGCGTTTCATTATGAACCGCCTGGATCTGTGGACTTGAAAGACGGGAATGTTTTCAGGAAACAGCAGCCTTATGGGAAGGGGGTGGCAACATGCCAACAATTAACCAACTGGTTCGCAAAGGCCGCCAGGCTAAAGTCGTGAAATCGAAATCGCCTGCCCTGCAAAGAGGGTTCAACGCTCTGAAACGCGAGGAGACGAACCAAAGCTCCCCGCAAAAACGCGGTGTGTGCACTCGCGTAGGGACGATGACGCCGAAAAAACCGAACTCCGCATTGCGGAAATACGCGCGGGTGCGCTTGACCAACCGCGTTGAGGTAACGGCTTATATCGGCGGTATCGGTCACAACCTGCAAGAGCACAGTGTCGTGCTCGTTCGCGGAGGCCGGGTCAAAGACCTGCCGGGTGTTCGTTACCATATCGTTCGCGGCGCTCTCGACACCGCGGGCGTCAACAACCGGAAGCAAGGCCGTTCCAAATACGGCACGAAGCGTCCGAAAGACAAGAAATAATATCGTAATCGGATAGAGCCGGGCAAGCGTTCATGCCGGCCTGGCGACGATATGGGGAAAGGGGGATTATCGCATGCCACGCAAAGGTCCAGTTGCCAAACGCGACGTGCTGCCGGATCCGGTGTACAACAGCAAGCTCGTGACGCGTCTGATCAACCGTATTATGATCGACGGCAAGCGCGGCGTTGCCCAAAAAATTCTGTACGATGCGTTCAACATCGTTCGGGAGCGTACGGGCAAGGATCCGATGGAAGTATTCGAAGCGGCTATCAAAAACATTATGCCGGTTCTCGAAGTCAAAGCCCGCCGTGTAGGCGGCGCGAACTATCAAGTGCCGGTTGAAGTGAAGCCGGAACGCCGGACATCGCTCGGTCTCCGCTGGCTGGTGAATTACTCGCGCAGCCGCGGCGAGAAGACGATGCAAGAGCGTCTGGCCGCTGAAATCATCGATGCATCGAACAACACGGGCGCATCGGTGAAGAAGCGCGAAGATACGCACAAAATGGCGGAAGCAAACAAAGCGTTTGCGCATTACCGCTGGTAGGATTCGCATAACGAAAGGAGACAATTGAATGGCAAGAGAGTTCTCCTTGAAAAATACGCGCAATATCGGGATCATGGCGCATATTGATGCGGGCAAAACGACGACTACGGAGCGGATTCTGTTCTATACGGGCCGTACCCATAAAATCGGCGAAGTGCATGAAGGCTCCGCTACGATGGACTGGATGGAACAGGAGCAGGAGCGCGGCATTACGATTACGTCCGCCGCGACGACCGCCCAGTGGAAAGGTCACCGCATCAACATTATCGACACCCCGGGACACGTTGACTTCACCGTTGAAGTCGAACGTTCCCTACGCGTATTGGACGGGGCTGTTGGGGTCTTCAGCGCAAAAGAAGGCGTAGAGCCGCAATCCGAAACCGTTTGGCGCCAAGCCGACAAATATCGGGTTCCTCGTATCGCCTACGTGAACAAAATGGACATCATCGGCGCGGACTTCCTGAATGTCGTTCAGGATATGCGCGATCGTCTGCAAGCGAACGCCGTAGCGATCCAGCTGCCGATCGGCGCCGAGAACGACTTTGTCGGCGTTATCGACCTGATCGAGCGCGTCGCTTACATTTACAAGGACGATCTGGGCAAAGAGCCGGAGAAAACCGACATTCCGGACGAACTGAAAGACAAGGCCGAAGAGCTTCGTGCGGAGCTTGTCGAGAAAGTTGCCGAGCTGGACGAAGATTTGACAATGAAGTATCTTGAGGGTGAGGAAATCACCGTTCAAGAACTGAAAGCCGCGCTGCGCAAAGGCGTGTGCGAAGTGAAAATCTTCCCGGTAGTCTGCGGTTCCTCTTATCGGAACAAAGGCGTTCAAGTGATGCTTGACGCTGTTGTCGATTATTTGCCTTCGCCGGTCGATGTGCCGGATATCAAAGGTGTTTTGCCGGACGGGACGGAAACGACCCGCAAATCCGACGACAACGAGCCGTTCGCGGCGCTGGCGTTCAAAATTATGTCCGACCCGTTCGTCGGCAAGCTGACGTTCTTCCGTGTCTATTCGGGCATTCTGAACTCCGGTTCGTACGTGCTCAACGCCACGAAAGGCAAGCGCGAGAGAATCGGCCGGATTCTGCAGATGCACGCGAACAGCCGTCAGGAAATTTCGGAAGTTTACGCAGGCGACATCGCTGCGGCCGTCGGTCTGAAAGACACGGGCACGGGCGACACGTTGTGCGACGAGAAACATCCGGTTATACTGGAATCGATGAATTTCCCTGAGCCGGTTATCGAAATCGCGATCGAGCCGAAGACGAAAGCCGACCAGGACAAAATGGGCGTAGCATTGTCCAAGCTGGCCGAAGAAGACCCGACGTTCCGCGCTTATACGGACGAAGAAACGGGCCAAACGATCATCTCCGGTATGGGTGAGCTTCACCTCGAGATTATCGTCGACCGCATGCTTCGCGAGTTCAAAGTCGAGACCAACGTCGGCAAACCGCAGGTTGCGTATCGCGAAACGTTCCGCACGCCTGCGAAGGTCGAGGGCAAATTCGTTCGTCAATCCGGCGGCCGCGGTCAATACGGCCACGTCTGGATCGAGTTCGAACCGCTCGAGCCCGGCAGCGGATTCCAGTTTGAAAACAAAATCGTCGGCGGTGTCGTACCGAAAGAGTACATTCCGGCTGTACAAGCGGGTATTGAAGAAGCCATGAAAAATGGCGTTCTTGCCGGTTACCCGGTCGTAGACATCAAAGCTACGATTTTCGACGGATCGTACCATGACGTCGACTCGTCCGAGATGGCGTTCAAAATTGCCGGTTCGATGGCGCTGAAAGCGGCGAAAGACAAATGTAACCCGGTTCTTCTCGAGCCGATCATGAAAGTCGAGGTTACTGTTCCTGAGGAATACATGGGCGACGTTATGGGAATGCTGAACTCCCGGCGCGGCCGCATCGAAGGGATGGATTCGCGCTCCGGCGCGCAAATCATCCGCGCGAAAGTGCCGCTCTCCGAGATGTTCGGATATTCCACTACGCTTCGTTCCGGTACCCAGGGCCGCGGCGTCTTCTCGATGGAACTCTCTCACTACGAAGAAGTTCCGAAATCGATCGCCGAACAGATTATCGCGAAACACAAAGGTGAATAACAGAACCACAATATGTATGACCCGGTGCCTCGATGCGCCGAGCAGGCGCAAGGGCAACCGGGATTATCACATAAAAATCACTACCTTATATTAAGGAGGCAAATGTTCAATGGCTAAGGCTAAATTTGAACGTACTAAACCGCACGTTAACATCGGTACCATCGGACACGTCGACCATGGTAAAACGACGCTGACTGCAGCAATCACCACCGTTCTGGCTAAAAAATACGGCGGTTCTGCCGTAGCTTTCGATCAAATCGACAAAGCTCCGGAAGAGCGCGAACGCGGCATTACGATCTCGACGGCTCACGTTGAGTACGAAACGCCGAACCGCCACTATGCGCACGTTGACTGCCCGGGCCACGCCGACTACGTTAAAAACATGATCACCGGTGCTGCCCAAATGGACGGCGCGATTCTCGTCGTTTCCGCCGCTGACGGCCCGATGCCGCAAACGCGCGAGCACATCCTGCTCTCCCGTCAGGTAGGCGTTCCTTACATCGTCGTCTTCCTGAACAAATGCGACATGGTCGAAGACGAAGAACTGCTCGAACTTGTTGAAATGGAAGTTCGCGACCTGCTGAACGAATACGAGTTCCCGGGCGACGACACGCCGATCATCCGCGGTTCCGCTCGCGAAGCGCTGCAAAATCCGGAAGGCGAATGGGCTCAAAAAATCATCGAACTGTTCGAGCAAATCGACAGCTACATCCCGACGCCTGAGCGCGATACGGAAAAACCGTTCCTGATGCCGGTCGAAGACGTGTTCACGATCACGGGCCGCGGTACGGTTGCTACGGGCCGCGTAGAGCGTGGTACGGTTAAAGTCGGCGACGAAGTTGAAATCGTCGGTCTGAACGAAGAAACGAAGAAAACCGTCGTAACGGGCGTTGAGATGTTCCGCAAACTGCTCGACTCCGCTCAAGCAGGCGACAACATCGGTGCGCTGCTCCGCGGTGTGGATCGTAAAGAAATCGAGCGTGGACAAGTTCTGTCCAAGCCGGGTTCGGTTAAACCGCACACCCAATTCACCGCTCAAGTTTACGTCCTGACCAAAGAAGAAGGCGGCCGTCACAAACCGTTCTTCACGGGCTACCGTCCGCAGTTCTACTTCCGTACGACCGACGTTACGGGCATCATCAACCTGCCGGAAGGCACGGAAATGGTTATGCCTGGCGACAACATCACCGTTACGGTTGAACTGATCGCTCCGATCGCGATCGAAGAAGGTACCCGCTTCGCGATTCGCGAAGGCGGCCGTACGGTAGGCGCTGGCGCGGTTGCTACGATCCAAAAATAAGACCGGGCGGCGATAGCCGCAACGATCCGAAAGCCTCCACTCCGGTGGGGGCTTTTGTATTATGCAAAAATATTGCCTAACATTCTTGTTGCATTCGTAGGTCTGTTTCGATATAATATTGACTGTTGGTCTGTGACGTTGCGATGATGCGGGAGGTTGCCGACACACCCGGCCCCTTTGCCATGGGAGGGCAGTCGGGGTATTCTCGCGGAGTATGTCCGATTACAAAATTGGGCGATAGAAGGAGGGACTTATATGGCAAAGCAAAAGATTCGTATCCGGTTGAAGGCGTACGATCACAGAATTCTTGACCAGTCCGCGGAGAAAATCGTAGAGACCGCAAAGCGTTCCGGCGCAGGCGTATCCGGTCCGATTCCGCTTCCGACGGAAAAGCAAATCATCACCATTCTCCGTGCGGTGCACAAGTATAAGGATTCGCGCGAGCAATTCGAAATGCGGACGCACAAACGTCTGATCGACATTGTCAACCCGACTCCGCAAACGGTGGATGCGCTGATGCGGCTGGACCTGCCGTCCGGTGTAGATATCGAAATCAAATTGTAATTCCGGCATGATATCCGCTGAGGATCAAGTCGAGAGGAAAGGAAAAGAGGTGTCAACATGAAAGGTATCTTAGGGAAAAAGCTTGGGATGACGCAAGTGTTTTCGCCGGAAGGCAACGTGATCCCGGTAACGGTGATCGAAGCCGGCCCTTGTGTCGTTCTTCAGAAGAAAGACCTTGAGAACGACGGCTACGAAGCGGTTCAGCTCGGTTTTTCGGATAAAAAAGAAAAGAACGCAACCAAGCCGGAAATCGGCCATGCGAAAAAAGCGGGTTCCGCACCTAAGCGCTACGTTCGCGAAATTCGCGGAGTCAATCTCTCCGAATACGAGGTTGGCCAAGAAGTGAAAGCCGACATTTTCTCGGCTGGGGAATTTGTTGACGTAACGGGGATTTCCAAAGGCAAAGGCTTTGCCGGCGTAATCAAACGTTGGGGACAAAGCCGCGGTCCGATGGCGCACGGCTCCCGTTACCATCGCGGACCGGGTTCGATGGGCTCCATTCAGGCGAACCGCGTGCCGAAAGGTAAGCATTTGCCGGGCCATATGGGTCATGAAACGGTTACCATTCAGAAGCTCGAAATCATCCGCGTAGATGCCGAACGGAATGTCATTCTCGTTAAAGGTTCCGTTCCGGGACCGAAGAACGGTTTTGTCAAAGTCAAACAATCGGTGAAATCCTAATTGTCCGAAGAAAGGAGGACTCAACATGCCTAAAGTGGCAGTATTCAATGTGAGCGGCTCCCAAGTGGGAGAGGTTGAATTGTCCGATGCGGTTTTCGGAATCCAGCCGAACGTTCATGTATTGCATAGCGCAGTTGTTCTGCAGCAAGCGGCTGAGCGTCAAGGTACGCACAAGACGAAAGGGCGCTCCGAAGTGAGAGGCGGCGGCCGCAAGCCTTGGAAACAGAAAGGAACCGGTCGTGCCCGTCAAGGTTCGATCCGCGCTCCGCAATGGGTAGGCGGCGGTACGGTATTCGGACCGACTCCGCGCAGCTACGGTTTCAAGCTTCCGAAGAAGGTTCGCCGGCTGGCGATCAAATCGGCGCTTTCTTCCAAAGTGATCGACAACGAAATTATCGTGCTCGATCAATTGACGATGGCTCAGCCGAAAACGAAAGAGTTCAGCGCGATTCTGAACAATTTGAAAGCCGACCGCAAAGCGCTGGTCGTGACGGCCGAATACAACGACAACGTGGCACTGTCCGCCCGCAACATACCGGGAGTTAAGTTCGTGGCGGCCGACGGCATCAACGTTCTCGACGTATTGGCTCACGACAAGCTGATCATTACGAAAGAGGCGGTCGAGAAAGTCCAGGAGGTGCTTGCGTAATGAAAAATCCTCGTGATATTATCAAGCGCCCGGTCATCACGGAACGGTCCACCGAGTTCATGGCTGCAAAACGCTATGTATTCGAAGTCGATATCCGTGCCAACAAAACGCAAATTAAAGACGCAGTCGAGCAAATCTTCAAAGTGAAGGTTGCGAGCGTCAATACGATGCGCGTACCGGCGAAGCTGAAACGCTACGGCCGTTACAGCGGATATACGCCCGAATGGAAAAAGGCGATCGTGCAACTGACGCCTGAAAGCAAGGAACTCGAATTTTTTGAATCGGTATAACCTGACGTTCTGAAGATAGGAGGGAATCGAAGTGCCAGTTAAGAAGTACAAACCGACATCTCCGGCACGTCGTGCGATGTCCGTTTCGACGTTTGAAGAAATTACGACAAGCACCCCGGAGAAATCGTTGCTGGCTCCTTTGCACAAGAAGGCCGGCCGCAACAACCAAGGCAAAATTACGGTTCGCCATCACGGCGGCGGACATAAACGCAAATACCGCATCATCGACTTTAAACGGAACAAGGACGGAATTCCCGGCAAAGTCGCTTCGATCGAATACGATCCGAACCGGACATCGAACATCGCGCTCATCCATTACGCGGATGGCGAGAAGCGCTACATTATCGCGCCGAAAGGTCTGAACGTAGGCGATCAAGTCATGTCCGGGGAAAACGCGGACATTAAAGTCGGCAACGCGCTGCCGCTCGAATTCATTCCGGTCGGCACCATTATCCACAATATCGAGATGAAGCCCGGCAAAGGCGGACAACTTGTGCGCGCCGCCGGTACGGAAGCTCAGCTTCTCGGTAAAGAGGATAACTATGCCGTTGTTCGTCTGTCTTCCGGCGAAGTGCGTCGCATTCTGAAAAAATGCCGCGCTACGATCGGTACGGTAGGTAACGGCGACCATGAGCTGGTGAAAATCGGTAAGGCGGGCCGGTCCCGTTGGCTCGGCAAACGTCCGGTAGTGCGCGGTGTCGTCATGAACCCGAACGACCACCCGCACGGCGGTGGCGAAGGTCGTGCGCCGATCGGTCGCAAATCGCCGATGTCTCCTTGGGGCAAGCCGACGCTTGGCTACAAAACCCGCAAAAAGAAAAAAGCATCGAGCAAGTATATTATTCGTCGTCGCACGAAGTAATAATCGCTTGAAACGATTGGCGTGACGATTGTCGCGTTACTACGTTCGGTGAAGGGAGGAACACCAATGGGTCGCAGTTTGAAGAAAGGGCCGTTTGTCGACGGCTACCTGCTGAAAAAAGTTGAGGATCTGAACGCAGCCAACAAAAAAGTGGTTATCAAAACGTGGTCCCGGCGCTCGACCATTTTCCCGCAGTTTGTCGGACATACTTTCGCTGTTTATGACGGCCGCAAGCATGTGCCGGTCTACATTACGGAAGATATGGTCGGCCACAAGCTGGGCGAATTCGCGCCGACGCGGACTTACAAAGGCCACACCGACGACGACAAGAAAACGGGCAGAAGATAATTTTGCCCTTGCTGAATTTCTCTGACTGAGAGGAGGTTCTAGAGCATGCAAGAAGCTAAAGCTAGTGCGAATTTCGTCCGCATCGCGCCTCGCAAAGCGCAGCTGGTCGTCGATTTGATTCGCGGCAAGAAAGTGGGCGAAGCGATTGCGATTTTGCGCCATACGCCGAAGGCGGCTTCCCCGATCGTCGAGAAGCTTCTGAACTCTGCGATCGCCAATGCCGAGCATAACTACCAGCTGGACGTGAACAAGCTGGTCATTACGCAAGCCTATGTGAACCAAGGTCCGACGATGAAACGTTTCCGTCCCCGTGCGATGGGCCGTGCCAGCCGGATCAACAAGCGGACCAGCCATATTACATTGGTGGTATCTGAAAAATAAGGAGGGATAACGTGTGGGTCAAAAGGTAAACCCGGTCGGACTTCGTATCGGCATCATCCGGGACTGGGAGTCCAAATGGTACGCCGGCAAAGATTTCGGAGATCTTCTGCTGGAAGACGTGAAAATTCGTGAATTTCTGAAAGGCAAACTGAAAGACGCGGCGGTTTCCCGCATCGAGATTGAGCGTGCGGCGAATCGCGTCAACGTGACGATTCATACCGCCAAGCCCGGCATGGTTATCGGCAAGGGCGGCTCCGAAGTGGAAAACCTGCGGAACGAGCTGACCAAGCTGACGAAGGGTAAAAAAGTGCACATCAACATTTCGGAAATCAAGCAAGCCGATTTGGACGCCATTCTCGTGGCGGAAAGCATCGCGCAGCAGCTTGAACGCCGCATCTCGTTCCGCCGCGCCATGAAGCAGGCGATTCAACGGACGATGCGCGCAGGAGCGAAAGGAATTAAAACCAGCGTCAGCGGACGTCTCGGCGGCGCTGAAATCGCCCGTACGGAAGGATATAGCGAAGGCACCGTGCCGCTGCACACGCTGCGTGCCGACATTGACTACGGTACGGCGGAAGCGCACACCACTTACGGCCGTATCGGCGTCAAAGTGTGGATCTATCGCGGAGAAGTCCTTCCGGCGAAGAAGAAAGCGGCTCAGGAAGGAGGCAACTAATCATGTTGGTACCTAAACGTGTGAAATACCGCAAAGAGCATCGCGGCAAGATGAAAGGCCGCGCCAAAGGCGGCGTCGAAGTGAACTTCGGCGAATACGGTCTGCAGGCGCTCGAACCGGCCTGGATTACGAACCGCCAGATCGAAGCGGCACGGATCGCCATGACCCGTTACATCCGCCGGGGCGGTAAAGTATGGATCAAAATTTTCCCGTCCAAGCCGATTACCCAAAAGCCTCTTGAAGTACGGATGGGTTCCGGTAAAGGTAACGTGGAGAAATGGGTCGCCGTCGTCAAGCCGGGCAAAGTGCTGTTCGAGCTTGCCGGCGTATCGGAAGAAATCGCTCGTGAAGCGATGCGTCTCGCGTCCCACAAACTCCCGATCAAGACGAAGTTCGTGAAACGCGAAGAAGTGGGTGGTGAAGCAAATGAAAGCTAATGATTTTCGCAACCTGACCACTGCCGAGATCGAACAGAAAATTGCCGGGTTCAAGGAAGAGCTCTTCAACCTTCGTTTCCAGCTGGCCACCGGCCAATTGGATAAGCCGACCCGTATACGCGACGTACGGAAAGAAATTGCTCGTGCCAAAACCGTATTGCGTGAAAGGGAACTTGGAATAACCAGTTAACGTGACGGTTACGCAAACGAGAAACGAAATCCCCGGTTCCAGGAAGGAGGAAGAACATGAGCGAGCGCAATAACCGCAAAGTTCAAATCGGCAGAGTCGTCAGCGACAAAATGGACAAGACGATTGTCGTGGCGGTCGAAACGTACAAAAAGCACAGCTTGTACCACAAGCGGATCAAATATACGAAAAAATTCAAGGCGCATGACGAGAACAACCAGGCCAAAATTGGCGATGTCGTCAAAATTATGGAAACTCGTCCGCTTTCCAAAGATAAACGTTATCGGCTCGTAGAAATCGTGGAAGAAGCGATTGTTCTTTAACAACCATGCCCTCGGGCATTTTTTCTGAAAGGAGGACGTTCACATGATTCAACCGTTTACGCGTCTGACAGTTGCCGACAACTCCGGCGCCAAGGAATTGATGTGCATTCGTGTTCTGGGCGGAATGGGACGCCGTGTCGGTCATATCGGCGACCTGATCGTATGCTCCGTCAAACAAGCAACACCCGGTGGCGTTGTCAAAAAGGGTGACGTTGTCAAAGCGGTTATCGTTCGCACGAAGCGTCCGGTTCGCCGGAAAGACGGTTCCTACATTTCGTTCGACGAGAATGCCGCCGTCGTTGTCAAAGAAGACAAGAGCCCTCGCGGCACCCGTATTTTCGGACCGGTAGCCCGTGAGCTCCGCGATAAAGATTTCATGAAAATCATTTCGCTCGCACCGGAAGTTATTTAATGCGGCTCGAGCGCGAACCAGCTTGCAGACGCGCAAGCATGCAGGAGGTGTAATCCATGCCAAGGCTGAAGAAAGTACTCGAATCTCACAATAATAAGCTGCACGTCAAGAAGGACGACACGGTTATCGTGATCAGCGGGAAAGACAAAGGCAAAAAAGGCCGCGTCATCGCCGCGTATCCGCGTGAAAACCGCGTGCTGGTCGAAGGTGTAAATCTGGTGAAGAAGCATACCCGTCCTTCCCAGCAAAATCCGCAAGGCGGAATTGTCGAGCAGGAAGCGCCGATTCATGTATCGAACGTCATGCACGTCGATCCGAAGAGCGGCAAAGTAACGCGTATCGGTTATAAAGTGCTCGATAATGGCAAGAAAGTCCGGGTAGCGAAACGCTCCGGCGAGGTTATCGATTAATCGTCCGACGGAAAGGAGGTTCGACAACTATGGGAAATCGAATGAAAGATCGTTATTTGAATGAAATTACTCCTGCTCTGATGCAGAAGTTCAATTATACGACGGTCATGCAAGTGCCGAAAGTCGAGAAAGTCGTCATCAACATGGGGGTTGGCGAAGCGGTGGCCAATTCCAAAGTGCTGGATTCGGCTGTGGAAGACCTTCGCCTGATCGCCGGCCAGAAGCCGGTCGTCACCCGCGCGAAAAAATCGATCGCAGGCTTCAAGCTTCGCGAAAACATGCCGATCGGCGTGAAAGTAACGCTTCGCGGCGACCGTATGTATTACTTCCTCGACAAGCTGTTTAACATTGCATTGCCTCGCGTTCGCGACTTCCGCGGCGTATCGACGAAGGCGTTCGACGGTCGCGGCAACTATACGCTCGGCTTGAAAGAACAGCTGATCTTCCCGGAGATCGATTACGATAAAATTGACAAAGTTCGCGGTATGGACATCGTCATCGTCACCACGGCGAAAACGGACGAGGAATCTCGTGAGCTGCTGACCCAACTGGGAATGCCGTTTGCGAAGTAATCCACTAGTAGGAGGTGTTATACCCAGTGGCAAAAACTTCGATGAAAGTGAAGCAGCAACGCAAGCCGAAGTTCAAGGTACGCGCATATACGCGGTGCGAACGCTGCGGACGTCCGCATTCCGTTTTGCAAAAGTTTAAAATTTGCCGGATTTGTTTCCGTGAATTGGCATACAAAGGCCAGATCCCTGGCGTTAAAAAAGCAAGCTGGTAATCAGCGTAGTTCGGGAAGGAGGTTCACACAATGGTTATGTCTGATCCGATTGCAGATATGCTGACCCGCATTCGGAACGCGAATGTCGTGCGTCACGAAGTCGTGGAAATGCCCGCCTCTAAAGTGAAGAAGCAAATCGCCGAAATTTTGAAGCGCGAGGGCTTCATTCGCGACGCGGAGTTCATCGACGACAATAAACAAGGGATCATCCGTATTTTCCTGAAATACGGCTCGAACAACGAACGCGTCATTACCGGCCTGAAACGCATCAGCAAGCCCGGTCTGCGCGTTTATGCGAAGGTCAATGAAATTCCGCGCGTGCTCGGCGGTCTCGGGATCGCGATTATTTCCACGTCGCAAGGGATTATGACCGACAAAGAAGCCCGTCAGGTGAAATCCGGCGGCGAAGTGCTTTGCTACGTATGGTAACAAACAAGTTATGACGATTGGAGGTGTCAGGTGTGTCCCGTATTGGTCGTAAACCGATCCAAATCCCCAGTGGTGTAAGCATTACCCTGGACAACGGTGTTATTACAGTGAAAGGACCGAAAGGTACGCTTTCCCGTGAGCTTCATAAAGATATGAAGGTTAACGTTGCGGAAAATGAAGTGACGGTCGAGCGTCCTTCCGACAATAAATTGCATCGCTCCTTGCATGGCACGACTCGCAGCATTATCGCGAACATGGTGAACGGCGTAACGGAAGGCTATGCGAAATCTCTCGAGCTCGTAGGCGTCGGTTACCGCGCTCAGAAGTCCGGAGACAAAGTGGTGCTGAACGTGGGATACTCCCACCCGGTAGAGATTGTTCCGGAAAAAGGCATTGAGTTCGAGCTTCCTTCCAACACGAAAATTGTCGTCAAAGGCATCGACAAGGAACTTGTCGGCGCTACAGCGGCGAAAATCCGCGCCGTACGCGAGCCCGAACCTTACAAAGGCAAAGGGATCAAGTACGAAAACGAACGGATTATCCGTAAGGAAGGCAAGGCCGGCAAGAAGAAATAAGATCGGTTAAATGCGGCATAAAGCGATTGGAAAGGAGGACATCCGTCAATGATTACGAAAGGCGACAAAAATAAAGCCCGTCTGAAACGGCATCTGCGGGTCCGCAAAAAAATTAGCGGAACGGCCGAACGTCCCCGTCTGTCCGTTTTTCGTTCCGGCAAGCATATGTACGCACAGGTAATTGACGATGTGAAGGGTGTAACGCTGGTTTCCGCTTCTACACTCGACAAAGAGCTGAAATCGTCCATCAGCAACGGCGGCAACGTCGAAGCGGCCCGTAAAGTAGGCGACCTGATTGCGAAGCGTGCGAAAGAAAAAGGTGTGGAGAAAGTAGTCTTCGACCGCGGCGGCTATTTGTACCACGGCAGAATTCAGGCGCTTGCCGATGCGGCGCGCGAAGCGGGCCTGGATTTCTGATCGATTTCATCTATAAGGAGGGTAAACGACTTGCGTGTAGATCCGAATACGTTAGAACTGACTGAAAAAGTGGTCCACATCAACCGCGTGGCGAAAGTTGTAAAAGGCGGACGCCGCTTCAGCTTTAGCGCGCTTGTTGTGGTCGGCGACGGCAAAGGCTATGTCGGCGCAGGGATCGGCAAAGCGTCGGAAGTGCCGGACGCGATCCGCAAAGGCATCGAAGACGCCAAGAAAAATTTGATCCACGTTCCGCTCGTCGGCACGACGATTCCGCACCAGGTAATTGGACACTTTGGCGCGGGCCGCGTATTGCTGAAGCCTGCTTCGGAAGGTACCGGTGTCATTGCAGGCGGTCCCGTACGCGCGGTTCTCGAACTGGCCGGCGTAGGCGACATTCTGACCAAATCGCTCGGTTCTTCCAATTCGTTGAATATGGTTAATGCGACGCTTGAAGGGCTTTCCCGCCTGAAGCGTGCGGAAGATGTAGCCAAGCTCCGCGGCAAAACCGTAGAAGAGCTTCTGGGTTAAGGAGGGGTAGACGATGGCCAAATTGCAAATTACGCTCGTGCGCAGCCTGATCGGCCGCAACGAGAAACAGCGCGCAACCGTCGCTTCGCTTGGCCTCCGTAAACTGAACCAGACCGTCGTGCTGAACGACACTCCCGCAATTCGCGGCATGGTCAAAGTGGTCGGGCATATGGTTAAAGTTGAAGAAGTATAAACAACGATGAAAGTTACGTTACGGCGAAACTTTGAAGGAGGTGCAACGAACGATGAAATTGCATGAGCTGAGTCCTGCACCGGGTTCCCGGAAGGAAAGAAAACGCGTTGGCCGGGGAATCGGCAGCGGCAACGGCAAAACGTCGGGCCGCGGTCATAAAGGTCAAAATGCACGCTCCGGCGGCGGCGTTCGCCCGGGATTCGAGGGTGGACAAAATCCGCTGTACCGTCGTTTGCCGAAGCGCGGGTTCAACAACCCGTTCCGCAAAGAGTACGCGATTGTGAATATCGAACAGCTGAACGGCTTTGAAGCAGGTACGGAAGTGACGCCTGAAGTTCTGCTGGAGCAAGGGATCGTTAAAAACCCGCTTAGCGGCATCAAGATTCTGGGCAACGGCGAATTGAAAGTTCAACTTACGGTCAAAGCAAGCAAGTTCTCTCAATCTGCGGTAGAGAAAATTGAGGCTGCCGGCGGTAAAACCGAGGTGATCTAATGTTCAAAACCTTGTCCAACATATGGAAAGTGGAAGACCTTCGCAAGAGGATCCTTTTTACACTTTTCATCTTGCTGATTTACCGCATCGGCTCCTTTATCCCGGTACCGAACATCAACAAGGAAGTATTTAAACAAGTCGATCAGCAGGGCGCGGACATCTTCGGCCTGCTGAACACGTTCTCCGGCGGAGCGCTGTTTCAGTTTTCGATTTTCGCCATCGGGATTATGCCGTATATTACGGCGTCCATCATTGTGCAGCTGCTTACGATGGACGTCATCCCGAAATTCGCGGAATGGGCGAAAGAAGGTGAGATCGGCAAGCGCAAGCTGGCGCAAGTTACCCGTTACGGCACGATCGTGCTCGGCTTGATTCAGGGTTTTGCGACCGCCATCGGTTTTAACCGCTCCTACCAGTATGAGATGGTTATCGATCCGTCGTTCGCAACGTATCTGATGATTGCCATTATCCTGACAGCGGGGACCGCCTTCCTGATGTGGCTCGGGGAGCAGATAACCGAGAAAGGGATCGGCAACGGAATCTCGATTCTGATCTTTGCGGGTATTGTCGCCGGGATTCCGGGGCAAATTCGGACGATTTATGCCGATCAGTTCGTTGACGCGGAAGGTCAGTTGTTTTTGCACATTCTGAAGGTGATCGTCATCGCGCTGGTCATTTTGGCCATTATCGTCGGCGTCATCTTCGTACAGCAGGGCATCCGTAAAATTCCGGTCCAATACGCCAAGCGCGTCGTCGGACGGAAAATGTACGGCGGCCAATCGACTCATATTCCGTTGAAAGTGAACAGCGCGGGCGTCATTCCGGTTATCTTCGCGTCGTCGCTGCTGATGTTCCCGGTCACGATCGCGAACTTCTGGTCGCATCAGGCCTGGGCAACGTGGATTATCAACAACCTGTATTATGACCAGCCGCTTGGCATGGTAATATACGTGCTGTTGATTATCGCCTTCACTTTCTTCTATACTTTTGTACAGATCAACCCCGTTCAGATGGCGGACCAGATGAAGAAGAACGGCGGCTATATTCCGGGCATCCGGCCGGGCAAGCCGACATCGACTTATCTGACCCGCGTCATGACGAGAATTACGCTCGCGGGCGCGATTTTCCTGGCCGCGATCTCGATTCTTCCGGTATTTTTCAGCTCGCTGGCGGGTCTGCCGCAGTCGGTTGCCCTTGGCGGCACATCGCTGCTGATCGTCGTCGGCGTCGCGCTGGATACGATGAAGCAAATCGAGACCCAGCTGATCAAGCGCCATTACAAAGGGTTTATCAATAAATAAGAACAGGTTCCAACCGGGCTTCGGAACATCGCTCCCGATGTGCCGGACCCGACCGAGCCTCGTTCGAATCTAAGAAAGTATAAATGCCGATTGTACTTTAATCTTAGATTTCATCCGCGAAACGTAACTTGCCTGTCCGAGACGGCAAGAACGTTTACGCTTGTTAAAGCGAGGAACACGCAAATGAACATTCTTTTCATGGGGCCTCCGGGAGCCGGTAAGGGCACGCAGGCTGAGCGAATCGTGGACGAATTCTCCATACCGCATATCTCGACGGGCGATGCGTTTCGCCTTGCGATGAAGCAGGGGACTCCGCTCGGACAGAAAGCGAAGGAATTCGTCGATCAGGGACTGCTCGTTCCTGACGAGATTACGAACGGGATCGTTCGGGAACGGCTCGGGCAGGACGACTGCGCCGCCGGATTCCTGCTGGACGGATTTCCTCGCACGCTGCAGCAAGCCGAAGCGCTTGACGGCATGCTGGCGGAGATGGGACGTAAAATCGATCACGTTATCAACCTGAAGGTTGACCGCAGCTTGCTGCTGGCCCGACTGACGGGGCGCCGGATATGCAAATCGTGCGGATCGACCTATCACGTGATGTTCAATCCGCCGGAGCGGGAAGGCATTTGCGACAAGTGCGGCGGAGAACTGTACCAGCGTTCGGACGATACGGAAGAGAAAGTCGGCACGCGGCTTGACGAATATATTTCGAAGACCGCACCGCTTCTCGATTATTACAGCAAACGGGGGCTTCTTCGCGAAGTCGACGGGGAACAGGAAATCGACGCGGTGACTGCCGCCATATCATCCTGCCTGCGAGGTTCACTGTAATGATTATTTGCAAGTCCGAAGCTGAACTGCGATACATGAGGGAAGCCGGGCGCATCGTGGCGGAGACGCATCGCCTGATGGCGCAGGCAATCCGGCCGGGCATTACGACCCTGGAGCTGGATCATATCGCCGAAACGTACATTCGCAGTCAGGGAGCCGTACCATCCTTTAAAGGCTACAATCAATTTCCTGGCAGCATATGCACTTCTGTCAACAATGAGTTGGTACACGGTATTCCCGGTTCGCGCAAGCTGAATGAAGGCGACATTATCAGTATCGACATCGGCGCGCAGTACGAAGGCTACCATGGCGATTCGGCATGGACCTACGGTGTCGGCCAAATTTCCGCCGAAGCGCAGCGGCTGCTCGATGTAACCGAACAATCGCTGTATGCGGGACTTGCGCTGGTGAAGCCCGATGTTCGGCTGTTTACCATATCGCATGCCATTCAGAAAGTGGTGGAAGAAGCCGGGATGTCGGTCGTCCGGGAATATGTCGGTCACGGAATTGGGGCCGAGCTGCATGAGGAACCCCAAATTCCGAACTACGGCATACCGGATCGGGGACCGCGGCTTAAACCCGGCATGGTGCTTGCCATCGAACCGATGGTGAACCTTGGAGAGCGGTATGTTCGCACGCTGGAAGACAACTGGACGGTTGTGACGGTAGACGGTTCGTTGTGCGCGCATTTCGAGCACACGGTTGCCGTAACGGAAGACGGCTGCGAAATACTGACCCGGATCAGGGAATAGGCGAGTGATCGAAAGTGGAGACAGTTCCGCAAATCGGCCAGATCGTCAAAGTGCTCCGCGGCAAGGGAGAAGGCGAGTATGCCGTTGTGATCGGCATCATCGACGCCAGAACTGTTCTGATTGCCGACGGCGGCAAGCGCCGCTTTGACCGGCCGAAGAAGAAGAACGTTCTGCATCTCGAGCTACAACCGTTCATCAGCCCGGAGGTTGCGGGCAGCATGTCCGAAACCGGCAGGGTAACCAATGCCAAACTGCGTTATGCGATTCAGAAGTATATGCAAGCGAAAGGAGAATGACAGTGGCCAAGGAAGACGTCATTGAGGTCGAAGGTACGGTCATTGAGCCGCTGCCCAATGCCATGTTCAGGGTGGAACTGGAGAATGGGCATCAAATTCTCGCCCACGTATCCGGCAAACTCCGTATGCATTTTATCCGGATATTGACCGGTGACCGCGTGGTCATCCAGTTATCGCCTTACGATCTGACAAAAGGGCGTATCACCTATCGGAAGTAGGCCGACATTAGGCCGAGCGGAAGAAGGATTTGGGAGGTAATCACAATGAAGGTCAGACCTTCGGTTAAGCCGATTTGCGAAAAATGCAAAGTGATCCGTCGCAAAGGCAACGTGATGGTCATTTGTGAAAATCCGAAGCATAAACAAAAACAAGGATAAAGGAGGGACATCCACCTATGGCACGTATTGCAGGCGTTGACTTGCCCCGCGACAAACGGGTCGAAGTCGCACTCCAATATATTTTTGGCATCGGCAAAACGACGGCTCAGAAAATTTTGAGCGCAACCGGCGTAAACCCCGATACCCGCGTTCGCGACCTGACGGAAGACGAAGTGAGCAAACTCCGCGACACGATCGACAAAACGGTTAAAGTGGAAGGCGATCTTCGCCGCGAAATTTCGCTCAATATCAAACGTCTGATCGAAATCGGCTGCTATCGCGGCATCCGCCACCGTCGCGGCCTGCCTGTGCGCGGTCAACGGACGAAAACGAATGCCCGCACGCGCAAAGGCCCTCGCCGGACTGTAGCGAACAAGAAAAAATAATAAGGGGTGATTATCGAAAATGGCAAAACCGAAAAAAGTGGTACGCACCAAGCGTCGTGACCGCAAAAATATTGAAAACGGCGTAGCGCATATCCGCTCGACGTTCAACAATACGATCGTGACCATCACGGACCCTCACGGGAATGCGATTTCCTGGGCAAGCTCCGGCAATCTCGGTTTCAAAGGCTCCCGCAAAAGCACGCCTTTTGCTGCTCAGATGGCAGCGGAAGCGGCTGCCAAAGCGGCGATGGAGCACGGGATGAAAACCGTCGAAGTTATGGTCAAAGGTCCGGGTTCGGGCCGCGAAGCCGCTATCCGTTCGCTCCAGGCTGCCGGTCTTGAAGTGAACCTCATCAAGGACGTTACGCCGGTTCCGCACAACGGCTGCCGTCCGCCGAAACGTCGTCGTGTGTAGTTCGCCCCATTGTGGTATCAAATAACTGCAACTTGTGAATAATGGTTGTGAAGGTTTGGCATACTACAAGGTTTTCGACCTTATGTACGGAGCGACGTTTTGAAGGAGGGTTATTTAGTGATAGAGATCGAAAAGCCGAAAATCGAAACCGTAGAGATCAGTGAAGAAGGCACCTACGGACGTTTCGTGGTCGAACCGCTGGAACGCGGGTATGGCACGACGCTCGGTAATTCGCTTCGCCGGATATTGCTGTCGTCACTGCCAGGGGCTGCGGTAACCTCGGTTCAAATCGACGGCGTGCTTCACGAATTCTCCACGGTTCCAGGGGTCATCGAGGATGTGACCGAGATTATCCTGAACCTCAAGAGCCTTTCGTTGAAAATCCACTCCGACGAAGAGAAGGTGCTGGAAATCGATGCGGAAGGCGAAGGGGTCGTAACGGCGGGCGACATTCGCGCGGATAGCGACGTCGAGATTTTGAGCCCTGATCTTCATATCGCGACCTTGGCCTCCGGTGCACGGCTCCATATGCGGATTTTCGCCAATCGGGGACGCGGCTACGTGCAAGCGGACCGCAACAAGAAGGAAGACCAGCCGATCGGCGTCATTCCCGTAGATTCGATTTACACGCCCATTACCCGTGTCAATTACAGCGTCGAAAATACTCGCGTCGGCCAGGTGACCAACTACGACAAGCTGACCCTTGAAGTGTGGACCGATGGCAGTATACGGCCGGAAGAGGCGGTAAGCCTCGGCGCTAAAATTTTGACCGAGCATTTGGACCTGTTCGTCGGATTGACCGATGAAGCCAAAGACGCGGAAATCATGGTCGAGAAGGAAGAGGACAAGAAAGAGAAAGTGCTCGAGATGACGATCGAGGAGCTTGATCTTTCCGTCCGTTCGTATAACTGCTTGAAACGTGCAGGCATCAATACCGTGCAAGAGCTGATTACGAAGACCGAAGAGGATATGATGAAGGTGCGGAACCTCGGTCGGAAATCGCTCGAAGAAGTCCAGGAGAAGCTGGAAGAGCTCGGACTGAGCCTGCGCATGGAAGAGTAGCAAAGTCTTTAGGCAAGTGCTTACGAAGCGGCTTTGCTTCGCAAAGTTTCAAGCATATGCTTACGAAGCGGCTTTGCTTCGCAAAGTTTTAGGAGGTGAAACAACATGGCATATCAAAAGCTGGGCCGTGACTCGAGCGCACGGAAAGCACTGTTCCGTGATCTCGTAACCGACCTGTTCCTCTATGAGCGCATCCAGACGACGGAAGCCAAAGCGAAAGAGGTTCGCTCCATCGCAGAAAAACTGATCACGCTGGCGAAGCGCGGTGACTTGCACGCCCGTCGTCAAGTTGCGGCATTCGTGCGTCGCGAGACGATCGATGGAGAGCAGGACGCCATTCAGAAGCTCTTCTCCGAATTGGCCACCCGTTACTCGGAACGTGCGGGCGGATACACGCGGATTCTGAAACTGGGACCTCGCCGTGGCGATTCGGCACCCATGGTATATTTGGAACTGGTGGATCGTGCGTAAGGAGTATGAGAAAGGGTGGACCTTCGAGGCCACCTTTTTTTCATTTGGAGGGAAGACGTGAGGCCGCGGCTTTCCGCATTCCCTTCCCTCCGGCTTCCGGCGAACGGGGCTTGCGCCCAGGAGGTGAATTCGGAATGAACATTGCGATGACTGTCAGCTATGACGGTACGAGCTATTACGGATTTCAAACTCAGCCGTACGGCAATACGGTACAGGATATTTTGGAGGCCGGCATACGTTCCTTGACCGGCGAAGAAGAGCTGCGCATTACCGGATCGGGACGAACCGACGCGGGCGTTCACGCGCACGGCCAAGTGTTCAACTTTCATACGGCCTCGCGCATACCGGTCGAGCGCTGGGCATTGGCGCTGAACAGCCGGTTGCCGGACGATATCGTCGTTCGCGACGCCGCCCGCGTCCCCGACGATTTCCATGCCCGCCGTTCGGCCAAACGCAAAACGTACCGGTACACGATCGATTGCGGCAAGTTTCCGGATGTGTTCGCACGCCATTACCGTTTTCATCATCCGACCCCGCTGGACCGCGCGGCTATGCGCGAAGCGCTCCGGCATTTCGTCGGCGAGCATGATTTCACTTCATTCGCCTCCAAACATTCGACCCAACCGAGCCATGTGCGGACGATTTACGAAGCGAAGCTTGTCGAGGAAGGATCCGTTATTCATCTTTTTATAACGGGAAACGGTTTTCTGTACAATATGGTTCGCATCATCGCAGGAACGGTTATCCTGGTCGGAGAAGGAAAAATGCGGCCCGATGCGATCCCGGATATTCTGGCTGCTAAAGACCGGAACATGGCGGGACCTACGGCTATGGCGCACGGGTTGACATTGTGGCGGGTTCAGTACGAAGAGTATGCGCCGGAATTGTAAGGGCAATCGCGAAGCGGGCGAAATCGGCTTAAAAAAGTGGGGAAAACCCGCATAAAGACAGGGGAAATCGCTTGCGCTTCTTTGCGCTTTATAGTAGAATATAACTTGTGCTTTCTTAGTGGCTTTCCCACGGCCCCGACTAAGCAAGCCTGCTGATTTGATGAAAATGGAACGGAAACGTCGAACGTTTCTTTTATAAAAAACGACTACAGTGCAAATGAATTGAAGGAGGATCATCCATGCGTACCACTTATATGGCCAAGCCAGGCGAAGTTGAGCGCAAATGGTACATCATCGATGCCGCCGGCAAGACGCTCGGCCGTTTGGCTAGCGAAGCGGCCTCGCTCATTCGCGGCAAACATAAGCCGCAATTTACCCCGCATGTTGACACGGGCGATTTTGTCATTATTGTCAATGCCGATAAGATCGTATTGACCGGCAAGAAGCTGCAAAACAAAATGTACTATCGTCACTCCCTCTATCCGGGCGGATTGAAAGTGACTCCGGCTCAAGACATGCTGAAGAAGAAACCGGAACGGATGGTTGAGCTTGCCGTTCACGGCATGTTGCCGAAAAACCGTTTGGGCGAAAAAATGAAGCTCAAGCTGAAAGTCTACGCCGGTCCGGAACATCCGCATCAAGCACAAAACCCGGAAGTTTACGAACTTCGCGGTTAATAAAGGGAGGACAGTTTCATGGCTCAAGTTCAATACTATGGAACCGGTCGCCGCAAACACTCCGTAGCACGCGTACGCCTTGTGCCGGGTGAAGGGCGAATTACTGTAAATAAACGCGACTTGAATGACTATTTCGGTCTGGAGACGCTGAAGCTTATCGTGAAGCAGCCGTTGACGCTGACGGATACGCTCAACAAGTACGATGTTATCGTTCTTGCGCATGGCGGCGGCATCTCCGGGCAAGCGGGAGCCATCCGTCACGGCATTGCCCGCGCATTGCTGAAAGCAGATCCGGAATTCCGTCCCGCGCTGAAACGCGCAGGCTTCCTGACGCGCGATCCGCGCATGAAAGAACGGAAAAAATACGGTCTCAAAGCGGCACGCCGCGCTCCCCAATTCTCGAAACGTTAAGACGGACGCAGAGTACCTTTTCCGATTTTATTCGGAGAAGGTACTTTTCTTTTTGGGCTGCATAAACCGGTATAAGTTAACAAATAACCACTTTAGGATTGAACATTTCTGCCATACGTTTTATAATCAAATGTAATGCTGATCATTTTACTTGGAATTAACGGAGGTACGTGATGAATTTATTTGAAAAGGAAGCGCTCGTGAAGCGGAAAGCGGAGGAGCTGGAATCGGCGACAGTTGAAGAGATTATTCGATATGCAGCGGAAACGTTTCCGAAAATTACGTTCGCATGCAGCTTTGGCGCAGAGGACGTCGTATTGGTCGACATCATTCATAAAGTGGCGCCGCAAATCGACGTTTTTTATTTGGACACCGATTTTCACTTCGCCGAAACGTACGAGACGCGCGACCGCATCGTCGAGCGATATCCGAATATCCGTTTTATACAGGTGAAGCCTAAGCTGACGCCGGAGGAGCAAGCCCGCGAACACGGAGAAGAGCTGTGGAAGCGCGATCCGAACAGCTGCTGCAACATCCGCAAAGTCGAGCCGCTTACCCGCATTCTGGCGCAATACGAAGCCTGGGTGACCGGCATCCGCCGCGATCAGGCGCCAACCCGGGCCAACGCGAAAAAGATCGAGTACGATACGAAATTCGGCCTGATCAAATTTAATCCGCTGGCAAGCTGGACATGGGAAGACGTGTGGAATTATATCCGCGAACATGACGTCATTTACAATCCGCTTCACGACCGCAATTATCCGAGCATCGGCTGCGAGCATTGCACAAGGCCAGTCATGCCGGGCGAAGATCCGCGGGCGGGACGCTGGGCCGGAACGGATAAAACCGAATGCGGATTGCATAAATAAGGAGGATCAATCGAATGAGCAGCATTTTGCCGCATGGCGGTGTACTGATCAACCGGGTGGCCGAAGGAGCGGAGCGGGAAGAGCTTCTCAAGCAATCCCGTTCCTTGAACGCCATTACGATCGACGCGTGGACAATATCGGACCTCGATCTGATCGGGGTCGGCGCATTCTCGCCGCTGACCGGTTTTATGAACGAAGCGGATTACCGTTCCGTCGTCGATACGATGCGTCTTGCCGACGGCACGGTATGGAGCATTCCGATTACGCTGGCCGTTGACGAAGCGCAAGCTTCCGGGCTTAAGCTCGGAGAGAAGGCGGCGCTCGTCGGAGAAGACGGCACGGTGTACGGCGTGATTGCAATCGAAAGTATTTACAAGGCCGATCAGAGCGTGGAAGCGGTTCGGGTGTTCAAAACCGACGATCCGGCGCATCCCGGCGTTCAGAAGCTGTATTCGCGTCCGTCTACTTATGTCGGCGGTCCGGTGACGGTGTTGAACCGGCCGAAGCCCGAACGGTTCGAAGAGTTTTACTTCGATCCGGCGGAGACGCGCCGGATTTTCGCCGAGAAAGGCTGGAAGACGGTCGTCGGCTTCCAGACGCGCAATCCGGTGCACCGCGCGCATGAATATATCCAGAAGAGCGCCATGGAAATCGT
Source organism: Paenibacillus cisolokensis (assembly GCF_050481165.1). NCBI lineage: Bacteria > Bacillati > Bacillota > Bacilli > Caryophanales > Paenibacillaceae > Paenibacillus > Paenibacillus cisolokensis. The sequence continues at coordinate 6,175 of NZ_JBCNFP010000039.1, read as the reverse complement.
CGATGCGCTGTTTCTCAACCCGCTTGTCGGGGAGACCAAGTCCGACGACGTTCCGGCGGATGTCCGGATGAGGAGCTATCTTGCCCTGCTCGAAAATTATTATCCCCGGGATCGCGTGTTTCTCGGCGTGTTCCCCGCCGCCATGCGCTATGCGGGGCCGCGCGAAGCGATCTTCCATGCGATTGTCCGCAAAAACTACGGATGCACCCATTTCATCGTCGGCCGCGACCATGCCGGCGTCGGCGATTATTACGGCACGTATGAGGCGCAGGATTTGCTGCGTTCGATTCCGGCCGAAGACCTCGGCATTACGCCGCTCTATTTCGAGCATAGCTTTTTCTGCACGAAATGCGGCAACATGGCGACAAGCAAGACATGCCCGCACGGCAAAGAGGACCATCTCCACCTGTCGGGCACGAAGGTCCGCGCCATGCTGCGCGACGGCATCTGTCCGCCGCCGGAGTTTTCCCGTCCGGAAGTGGCGCGCATCCTGATCGAAGGAATGGCGGAGCAGCCGGTGTCCTGAACGGACAAACCGGGCGAAGGAAATGACGCAAGTTCCGCACATGGAGGTTCGCCGCACACATATTTGACCACCTCGTCCCATATAGTGTACAAGAGCGGCATGCCGGTCCGATCCCGCATGCCGCTTCCAATATCACGCGGGACGAGGTGGTCTTTTCGTGCGCAGATTCAATCGGCGGGTTGTCGTTTGGTTGAACTACAAAGGGGCGCTGCGCATCGTTGCCGGCGTGTCGATGGTCTTGATAACGGCGCTGCTGCTGACGCAGGAAATGCCGGTTTCCCGGACATGGACCTACTGGACGCTGCCGCTTTCGGGCAAAACGATTGCGATCGATGCGGGGCACGGTGGGGTCGACGGAGGAGCCGTCAGCAAGCAGGGCGTAATCGAGAAAGATTTGAATCTGGCGATTGCGCTCTATCTGCGCGATTATTTGCAGCAAGCCGGCGCGATCGTCGTCATGACCCGCGAAACGGACAACGATCTGGCGGATACGGCAACCCGGCCCATCGCGAAACGAAAAACGGAGGATCTGCTGAAGCGCGTACAGTTCGTAAAGGAGCATGACGCGAATATGCTCGTCAGCATTCATATGAACAGTATGCCGTCGGCCCGTTGGAAAGGGGCGCAAACCTTTTATTACCCGAACCATCCGGATAACCGTTTGTTGGCCACTCTTATCCAGGAAGAAATAAAACGGAATCTGGAAAATACGAACCGGGTGGCGTCCAAGGTCAATACGGTATATTTGCTCAGGGCGCTGGACGATATCCCGGCCGCGCTCGTGGAGGTAGGCTTCCTGTCCAATCCGGGAGAAGCCGAGCGGCTCGCCGATGCCGAATACCAGCGGCAGGTAGCGGCATCGATTTATCAGGGCATTCTCCGGTACAGCGCGGGAGAGAAGCTCGAGCCGGATCCGCCTGCGCAGCCGTAGCCGACTTTCGGTCCGAGCAGCGAAAATTATGGTATAATGTCCGGTATGGAAGAACATTATACGGGACGCCCTGTACATGGTGCCGAAAAATAAAAGGTGGGAATAGCCGATTATGTTAACCCGAGAGCAAGTGCTGGAAGCTGTCCGGCCATGGACGGAAGGGAAGCGGGATGCGCTGCAGATTCGCGATGTCGTCGTGAAAGGCCGTCAAGTGTCGATGACGGTGCTGCACCCTGCCGGCGCGGAGCAAGCGCCGCTGGAGGCGGCGCTGCGCGAAGCGCTCACGCGCGAAGGGGCCGAAACCGTTCATATCCGGTTTCGGCCCCTGGAAGCGGCTGCGCCGAAAGCGAGCGGGCCGCAAAGCGCCGCGGGCGCAGCCGCCGGAGCCGGCCCCGTCAAAGGCCATGGGGCCGGCCTGAATTCGCCGTTGCTCGATCCCGCCAACGGCGTGCGGTTCATTGCCGTCGCCAGCGGCAAAGGCGGCGTCGGCAAGTCTACGGTGACCGTTAATCTGGCGGTCGCCCTGGCGAGGAGAGGGAAGCGCGTCGGACTGATCGACGCCGACATTTACGGCTTCAGCGTGCCCGACATGATGGGCATCGAGGAGCGGCCCGAAGTGGTGAATGACCGCGTCATTCCGATCGAAAAATTCGGCGTCAAAGTCATATCGATGGGCTTCTTTGTCGAAGACAACAGTCCTGTCGTCTGGCGCGGTCCGATGCTCGGCAAAATGCTGCGCAATTTCTTCTCGGAAATCGAATGGGGCGAGCTTGATTATGTGCTGCTCGATCTTCCTCCGGGCACGGGCGACATTGCGCTGGACGTGCACCAGATGATTCCGCAAAGCGAGGAAATTATCGTCACCACGCCGCATGCGACAGCGGCGTTCGTCGCGGCGCGGGCGGGCGCTATGGCGCTTCATGTCGGCCACCGCATCATCGGCGTCGTGGAGAATATGGCGTATTCCGTTTGCAGCCATTGCGGAGAGCGGGAATACCCGTTCGGACGCGGAGGCGGCGGGCGGCTGGCGGAGACGCTGCATACCGAATTGCTTGCGCAAATTCCGCTGGGGTCGCCGGATAATCATCCGTCCGAACCCGATTTCTCCCCATCGGTTTTCAAAGCCGATACGCCGGTCGGGGCGATGTACCTGGAGATGGCCGATCGTATTTTGGCCAGTGCCGACAGCAAAAATTAAACGACAGCAACCCGGCCGCGCCTATGGCGTTGCCGGGTTGCTGCCGTCAGGGCTAGCCGGAGTTGTTTTCCCCACCGCTACTGTCTTCGTTTCCGCCGTCTTCGCTCTCGCCGCCTTCTCCGCCACCCTGCTGCTTATCGATTTTTTCCATCGGCTTCGGCTTCAATTCCTCCTGAACGGCTTTCTTCAACAGCTCAAGCATTTCCAAGCGAAAGATCGGATTTTGCAACGATTCCTGCATTATCGTCATGACTTGCGCCCGATACTGCGAGCTTTGCAGAACATCCAGAATCATTCGTTCCATTTCGGGAGCTTTCATGACCTGAACGAGTGCCTGCCGGTATGTCGGATCCTTCAACAGATCTTTATGAATTTGTTTATTGTCCTTATTGACCGCTTTGGCAAATTCGCCCGCGAATCGGGGATCGGTCATCAATTTTTGAATAACGGTATTGTAATCCTGCGATACGAGCACTTCCTTAACCGCCAAACGCACTTGCTCCTGGTCCTGAACCGAGAGGATCCTGGACGTACTTCCGCCGCCGCCAGACGGCAAAGCCGACTCCTGCAGCGCCTTTTGCGCATCTTCGGTTTTGAGAATATCGATTACCATCGATTTCATGTCCTTGTAGCTTATCGATTCCCCTCCGCCAGACGACGGTTCGGAGCCGCATCCGCCGAGTGCGAGCGACATGACAGCCGTCAGAACCAATAATGTCCATCGGTTGCGCATGATACGCTGTTCTCCCTTCCGGCCGGTCGGCATTTGCCTCGCGGCCAAGCTTATTCGTGCTTATAGTATGCGTTGCGGTTCACGCGATTATCATCGGTACGCATAGCATTTTGCTGTGAACGTGGTAAAATAAAGGGTGATGTGAAGGAGGGCGTTCAGACGTGAATTTGAAACGATGTTTTTTTCTGTTTTGGAGCTGTATGCTGATTGGCGCTGCCGTATCGATTACAGTTGGTTTGATGATGCAATGGACGGATCAGTCCTTCGGTTTCATGGGACTTGAAGCGACCGGTTTTAACGCGCTGATGATGGGGCTTGCCGGTCTGCTGATCGGCGCTTTCAGCCAAATGGGCTTTTTCGCCTATTTGTCCTTGAATTATGTCGCCCTTGGCGTACTGCGGCGCCAATATTTATGGAACGCGCTGCAAGCCTATACTACGGTTTTCGCTTTGTTCGTTCTCGGTTATATATTGTATATGGACCGTGGCAACCTGAACGGATGGATGTTTTGGGCGCTTCCGCTTGCTCTGGCCGCGGCATCATGGCTTGTCGCCTTCGTCAAAGTGAAAAAGACGAACGCAACTGCATTCGTCCCGACGATGTTTCTGATGGTGGTCGTCACTTCGCTCGAAGCCTGGCCGGCTATTCGCGGTGACAGCAACGCCGCAGCGATCTTATTTATGATGGCGCCGTTGTTCGTGTGCAATGCGTACCAAATTTTAATGCTGCATCGTCTTGTCGCGAGCAAAACAGCCGAATCCGCAGCAAAAGCGGAATCGACTGTGTAGGCGCCGCAGGTTCAGAACACGGGAACCTGATTCGCTGATGTCGGTCTGTCCTGAACGGGCTTGCCGTTTGCTTCGGTTTGCGCCAGCAGTTCCGATACGGTGACGAACTCGTAGCCTTCGGCCCGCAGTTTCTCGATGATGACCGGCAGCGCTTCGTGCGTTTGGCGTACCGTATCGCTTGCGTGCATTAAAATAATGTCGCCGTTATGAGCGCGGCTGACGACCCGATTTATAATTTTGTCCGTCCCGATATTCATCCAGTCCATCGAATCGGTATCCCATTGAATGACTTTGTAATTCAATTCTTCTGCGATACGCAGCACCCGTTTGTCAAAATCGCCGTTCGGCAGCCGGATTAAATTGGGCGCCTTGCCGGTTACGTTCGTGAGGATCGAATGAGCGGTCTGAATCTGGTTCCGGATTTCATCATCCTCCAATTTGCTGTAATTGTCGTACTTGTGGCCGTGGCTTCCGATTTCAAATCCGGCGTCGACGATTTTTTTGACAATATCGGGATGGGACTGGCTCCATGGCGCCGAGAGGAAAAAGGTCGCTTTTTTGACGTTGTTTTCGAGCAGAATGTCAATAATCGGCTCGGCCCGTTTCTCCCCCCAGCTAATGTCGAACGTAAGCGCCAGCATTTTTTTGTCGGTCGGCACACTGTAGATGGCGGCGGGTTGGGGCGGGGCGAATACGGTAATGTTGTCCCGTTCGGCGTAGACGACGCCGGCAGAGAAAACGAGCCCCATCACAATCAAAAAATACCGTTTGATTTTGCGGCCGTTCATGACATAAAAATAATTCATCCGACGGGCACTCCTTTCCGAATGAAAGCTTGTTCTAGTACAATCTATGCTCGTACTTGAAACTTATTCATGCCTGTCTATTTCTTACCGAGGGAGGACGCCATGTTTCGATGGTCAGAAGTGATGGATCATTTCCGGAAGATGAGAAGATATATCGCTTTCGGATTTGTTTTGTTCTTTGCCGGCGTCGTCGTCGGGGGAACGAATCCTTCGTTCGAGCAATTTATCGAAGGGCAGATTGAAGGATTGCGGCAGATTGCGACTACGGTCGAGAGAACGCCCAACCCCGCTTTATCGATGTTTGTCATTATTTTTCTCAACAATGCGATCAAATCGATTATGGTTATGTACCTTGGCGTTTTTTTCGGTTTGTTCCCGCTCATGTTTCTTATCGTCAACGGGATGGTGATCGGCTATTTCATCAATCATATGGCGACTACGCAAGGATGGGGATTTGCGGCGGAAACGATCGCCAAAGGAATATTGCCGCATGGCATTATTGAAATTCCTGCAATTATTATCGCATCGGCTTACGGATTGAAGTTCGGAACGCTCGCGCTCCGCTTGCTCGGCGCCGCCATTACCCGCAACGGACCGGCTGTGCTTCGGGAGACGGAAGTTTTTGTGAAAAGGACGGTTCCGTTAATGGTCTGGCTGGTCGTATCGCTGCTCGCCGCGGCGATTATTGAAACGACATTGTCGAGGTGGCTGCTGACCTTGTAATAAACTTTCCAATATTTGAGCATAACAGTAAAGCGGCGTCCAGCGCGCGTGATTCAAAGGCGCCGCTTTCGTGTCCAAGCGTTACAGCACAAGGAGGAAGACGATGGTTATGCTCGGAATATTGCTGAACGATAAAGAGTGCAAGGAACTGGATTACGTACTGCGAAAAGAACTTGACGAAATGCTGCTCGATCTGAACGACAGCCGATTGGATCGCGATATTAAGCAGTCCATCACGAAACGATACAAAATCATTTTCCGAATGTATGCGCGATTTGCTTCCCCCAAAGAACTTTCACGCTACGCGCTGAGCAATAAAACGTATCGCTAGTATTGACAAAATCATCGTCTATATGATATATTATCACTCGCCCCGAGAGTAGACGGGGAATACGGTCGCGCCTTGAGCGTAAATTTTAAAAATTACCTCTTGCAACGACCGGCAAGACTGTGATATATTATAAAAGTCG